>JBKBWE010000080.1:0-10074 GCA_046289145.1 Sediminibacterium sp. | reverse complement strand
CTGCCCTCGTACTTAAAATTATCTCCATGGGTTCGTGAAGTCTTGCCGGATATTTGTGCAAAGTCTTCCTGTAAATATTTTGTACCATCTGCAGCCAAATCAAATCTTTTAGTTAGATAAGCAGGCGTACCATCTTTAAAATATATAAGTACATTTTCAGCAGTAGGAATATTAAAAACCTGTTTAGCTATCTGCATTGTAAGATGCTCATTCTCCGGTACCTGATCTATTTGAGCCAACTGTTGGTAAGGTGGAATGGGTTTGAGTATATAAGTGCCTCCCCTTTCAGTCAGCACCAGTTCTTTATTTTCTAACTTCAGCGAATACTTCAATTGTACCCCTGAAATAGATAAGCGTTTACTATGCGCTTGAAAGTACGGGAGGTTCACATCTTTAGGGGCATCAAATGGCAATATGGGAGAAGTTCTTAACCCAGCAAACATTGTTTTCCGACAGCTAAGGCAATATCCTTCTTTTACTTCTTTATAACATCC
Source organism: Sediminibacterium sp. (assembly GCA_046289145.1). Lineage (GTDB taxonomy): Bacteria > Bacteroidota > Bacteroidia > Chitinophagales > Chitinophagaceae > Sediminibacterium. The sequence continues at coordinate 9,580 of JBKBWE010000080.1, read as the reverse complement.
CATGCATTGCATTAGTCAATTTGTTTAATAGTTATAGCTCCAATTGTGTCTTCACCGGCAGTTTGCAATAGCCGAGTAAAATCATCGCGTTCATCTATTTTCAAAGACCTACATTGAATATCCTTATTCACCCCTTCTGCCAATAACCCTTGAAAAAAAGCGAATAAATGGTCGGATATAAATTCGTGTTGATTTTTCGGTAAAGTCAAACTTATAGCAGGTTGAGCATCATCCTGGTAATAAGTAAGATCATAACTGAAACTAAATTGACCCTCCGGATTTTTAGTCAAGTATCCGGCCAGTTTTCCATTGCTATAAACTGCTCCGGTCATGCATTAATTTTTTTAATTGTGACGACAATATCCAGCCCCAATACCCCTAAAATTTTTGCTAGGGTTGAAAAGGAAGGATTGCCTTTACCGGATTCTAACTGGTAGATAGTTTTGGTAGTAACACTAGCCAATTCAGATAAGTCCTCCTGTTTTAAAGAAAGGTCCACCCTTCTTTTAGCCACCAACTGTCCAATTTTCGCTAGTTCCATCGGTATTATAATTCTTAATTACCCCAATATTAGGCAAAATTTTTCAAATACAAAGAATATAAGTATTATAATACTGATATTTACACATAATTACTTAATAATAATAAAATTAACCTTAATCAGTATTACAATACTGAAATACAACTATAACACCACCCATGACCAAACAATACATCATCAACGCAGGCATCCAAATAGTTCCCATTAATATAATAGACCCTAGTTATGCAATCATTGACAAAGCAATCGACCATATCCGCCAATCAGGTCTAGACTATACCATTACTCCATTTGAAACTGTTGTAAACGGCACCACAGATGAGGTATTAGCATTAATAGCAGAATTAAAACAAATAACCGAAAATAATGGTGCTGATGAACTCATCATCAACATACGCATGCATAGCAAAGCAGGAGAAGACAATAAGTTTGAAAGTAAAATCATTTAAATTGCCTCCCATGAACACCCAACAAGCATACAATCACTGGTCAGCACAATACGACACCAATGAAAATAAAACCAGAGACCTAGAAGCCATATCATTAAGAGAACATATAAAGGAGCAAGCATTTGAACATTGTTTAGAAATAGGATGTGGAACAGGGAAAAATACAGCATGGTTAATTACCCAAGCCAAAAAGGTTTTAGCAGTAGACCTTTCAGAAGAAATGTTGTCAAAAGCCAAACAGAAAATTACTGCCCCTAATGTAACATTCATTCAAGCAGATATTACCTAAGATTGGAGCTTCACCAATGGTAATCAATTCGACTTAGCTACATTCAGTTTAGTATTAGAACATATTGAAGACCTAGATGCAATCTTTGCACAGCTCAACAAAGTCATTCAACCCAATGGCATCGTTTATATAGGCGAATTACATCCCTTTAAACAATACAGCGGATCAAAAGCGCGCTTTGAAACCAGTGAAGGAGTACAAGTAGTTACCTGCTTCAATCACCATATTACTGACTTTGTGAGCGCTGCAAAAAACAATGATTTTGAACTCATCAAGATCAACGAATACTTCGACGATAACAACAGGAAAAATATTCCTAGAATCTTAACGCTGATTTTTAAAAAGAATTGATATGACCCCTACTCAGGCTCACAACGAAAAAATTGCAAAATTGACATTTGCTTCAGTGTATCCGCATTATGTAAACAAAGTGGAGAAAAAAGGAAGAACAATAGCAGAACTTCATCAAGTAATTGAATGGCTTACAGGTTTTAAGGAGCAACAATTAACTGAACTGATAATAGAGAAAGCTAAATTCGAAACATTTTTCAAAAAAGCAAAACTGCATCCCAATGCAAACCTGATTAAGGGAACCATCTGTGGTTATAGAATTGAAGAAATTGACAATCCCCTCACCAAACAAGTAAGGTATCTAGATAAATTGGTAGACGATCTAGCTAAAGGGAAAACTATGGAGAAAATATTACCCAAGTAGCCCTACATTTGATAGTATCATTTGATACTATCAATAACCGTATATGAAACCACTCCTCACCTGCCTAGCCCTAACCATACTTACCCAATCCTTCGCCCAATCCAACGAAACACTAGTCATCCAAAAATATAGGCAGGCCAACACAGCAGCCATCATGAAGGAGTATGTATCCTTCCTCACCATACCCAACACAGCGAATGATACCATCGGACTAAGAAAGAATACCGACTTCATTCAAGAACTGATGCAGCAAAGAGGAATACAAAAAATTCAACTACTCCATGCCAACACGCCCAACACTGCACCGGTTGTTTACGGAGAAGTAAATACACCAGGCGCAACTAAAACACTGATCTTTTATGCACACTACGATGGACAACCCGTAAATCCTACACAATGGGCAAAAGGATTACAACCCTTTGAGCCCAAACTATACACCAATGCTTTAGATAAAAAAGCTGAATCAATTGAATTCCCTAGCAACAATAACTACCAACCAGAATATCGTATTTATGCAAGAGGAGCATCCGATGATAAAGCAGGCGTAGTTGCCATTTTAAATGCTTATGCAGCCATTAAAGAATCGAACTTACCCTTACAATACAATTTGAAATTTTTCTTTGAAGGTGAAGAAGAAGCAGGTTCTCCGCACTTAGACCAGATACTAAAAAAATATGCACCACTATTACAATCCGATTTATGGATTATCTGCGATGGGCCCGTGCATCAATCAGGTAAAAAACAAATTGTATTTGGCGTTCGGGGCGATACACATTTAGACCTAACAGTCTATGCTTCTAAGAGACCCTTGCACAGTGGGCACTATGGCAATTGGGCACCCAATCCTGCAATGCAATTGACTACTTTATTAGCCAGTATGAGAAACGAAAAAGGCAGGGTAACCATTAAAGGATTTTATGATGATGTAACACCATTAACCCCTACAGAGAAAAAAGCATTACAAGATGTACCACCCGTTGATGAGCAAATGAAGGCAGAGTTGGGATTTAATTCGCCGGAAATGCTAGGCTTATCACTGGGCGAATCCATCAACCTACCTTCTTTAAACATCAATGGAATTCAGAGTGGTAATGTAGGCAAGTTAGCATCCAATCAAATCCCCACATTTGCAACCGCTGTATTAGATTTAAGATTGGTTTTGGGTAATGACTGGAAAAGACAACAACAAAAAGTGATTGCTCATATTAAAGCTCAAGGTTTCCATGTAATCAATAATGAACCAACAGAAGCTGAAAGAAATAAATATGCCAAGCTGATTAAAATAGCACCCGGTGCAGATGGAATGAATGCACAACGCACCCCAATGGATTTGCCCATGGCACAAAAAGTAATTAAAGCCGTGAAGTCTACTACATCAGATCAAGTGGTATTACAACCTACCATGGGAGGTAGCCTCCCACTCTATTTATTCGAGCAAATTCTAAAAGCAAGAACCATCACTGTTCCAATTGCCAATCATGACAATAACCAGCATGCAGAAAACGAAAATATTCGATTGAAGAATTTCTTTGAAGGAATTGAAACCATGGCAGCATTGATGTTGATGCGATAAATCAATACCGCTCCCCATGCGTCTGCTTCACAATAGCGCGCACCAAGAAAGGAAAAGGTTTTAATATGGCAATAAACAAATTAGTCATCCAAGTTTTACCAAAAAATCTTTGTACCCATCTGCCTACAGTTAAACGCTTTGCAAATGTATTAGTCCAAACACGCGCATAACTTTGCTCCATAGCTTCTCTATTAAGTTCATTGCGCAAAAACGGCGCAATGGCTTCATAAGCCAGCTTAGATCCATGCAATGCCATACTCATACCGTTTCCACAAAGAGGGGTAATCATACCCCCTGCATCTCCCACCATTAATACATGGTGTTCAATTAATGATTTTCGTTCAAAAGAAATCTGTGCAATGGTTACAGGGGCCTCATACAAGTGCACCGCTTTTTCTAAAATGTCTTTTAAATAAGGATTAGTCTTTAATACCAATTCTTCCATGGATACAATAGAACCCCCGTGTGTTTTTAAATTTTGCGCGGTGGTTAAATAACACAAACAGGTTTTACCTTCTTCAATGGCCGAGATACCACAATACCCATCTTTAAAATTGTGCAGTGCTATTAGGTCTTTGGGCCAATCAATATCAATATGATATTTCACGCCAATAAAATTATCCAACTGTTTTTGCTTTCCTAAAATAAAAGGCCGCTTCCACTTCACATCTAAATTGCTGCGCTTTCCAAAACTGCCCACTGCCACTCGCGATTGAATAATACCAATTGAAGAATGCACACTAAATACATCTGCTTCAAAAACAATATCATCTACTTTTACCCCTACTTCAACCCTAACTCCCAAGCCCTTTGCCAACTCATATAAAGCCTTATCGATGGTATACCTACTAATGCCAAAGCCTCCTAAATCTAAGGGCTGTTCAATGCTATTGCCATTAGGTGCAGTTACCATTAACCGATTCACTATGGGCAAATTCAGTTCAGTTAAATTCAACCCAAGGCTTTCAATAAAATCCCAACTTTCTAAACTGATGTATTCGCCACATACTTTATGAAAAGGATACTGTTCTTTCTCGAACAAGACCACGTTGAAACCGGCTTTAGCAGATTGAATAGACAATGCCAATCCTGCCAATCCACCGCCCACAATGGCTATATCGTAACGCATATTATACATGGCTGGTCTTTTTGGTAATAGCACAAACCAACCACCTAAACGCCCATTTCCATTGTAATTCGTAATGGGTTATACCAGCAGCTGAAAATAAATTTTCCAATTCTTCTTTACTAAATCCTCGTAACACCGAAAGTGGTGCATCATTTTTAACCAAGTAACTATTTGAAAAAACACTGGTTAATAGTTTAATAGAATGATAAGCCAATGGATGTCTTTGCAAATCGTTAATGAAATGTCCTACCAATGCATTGGATGTACACCATTGCAACATTTGTATAAATTGTTCATCATTTAAATGATGGCAAAACAAAGAAGAAAAAATAATATGCGGCTGCTGTTTAAGATGAGCTAGCAAATAGTCGGAAGAAACAAATTCAATGCCTGCATTCTCCTTTCTGCTTTGCGCATACGCAATACAATGTGGATTAATATCTACTCCCATCAACTCCACTTCAATTTGGTGTTGCCTGCACCAATCGCGTATAACACGAAGATTATCTCCTCCCCCACAACCAATTTCACAAATACGAACAGGCAGTTTAGTGTCCGCATAATCCAATACATATTTTAACCCCGCAATAGTAATATCATGACCGCCCAATAAAGTATTGATGCGATCCAACTCTTTCATATTCTGTTGAATGGCTTCAAACGGAATATCATCCTGATCAAGTAATTCTTTTTGATATGATCGCTCTTTAAAATTAGGCATGAGTAGAAGCAATAAAAGTTTCCATTGTTAAACCAGGACCAAATGCCGCACCAAAAATATTGGCCGACTCACCTGATTGCATAGTTTCCATAATTTTCTTCAACACAAACAATACGGTAGGCGAAGACATATTGCCATTTTCTTTAAGTACTGCTAAACTTTGATCCAATTCTGTGCCTTTAAAATCAAGGCTTTTGGCAATGGCATCGAGTATTCTTTTCCCACCTGGATGTATGCACCAATATTGAATGTCTTCTTTTGAAATGCCCGCTTTGTTCAAAGCCTTATTCATTAAGTTGTCAAAATCTGCTTGAATTAAGTCGGGAACATATCCGCTCAGGGTCATTAAAAAACCAGTGGATGCAATCACCCAACTCATATCGTCTTTTCCTTTGGGTACAATCTCAGAATAAAAACTTTTGATATACAATCCATGCATGTCAACATCATCTGACACTACTAGCACTGCGGCAGCTCCATCTCCAAATAATAAACTAGAAGCAATATTATCGGCACTAGCCATATCTTGAAAATGCAACGTACACAATTCAGTACAAACTAGCATTACTCGTGCACTTGATTCAGATTGGCAAATGGCATGCGCCATTTTCAACGCATGAATAGCTGCATAACAGCCCATGAAATTGATGCTGCTTCTATAAATATTTTTGGGCAGGTTCAACAATTCAATCAACTCCAAATCTAAGCCTGGCGCGCTCATTCCTGTACAGCTCACTGTGATCAAATGGGTTATTGAATCGCAAGCCATTTGATTGTCTACACATTTTTCAATTGCTTCCTTTGCCATGGGTGCAGCAGTTGCACCATATAAATTCATTCGCTTTTCAATAGAAGGAATTGGATCAGCAGATCCTACAGGCGGAAAGAAATTCCAATCAGCAGCGTCTTTACTAAAATCGGCAATGGCCGAATAGCGGTAGTCTATTCCACTTTGTCTATATAAGAATTTTAATTTTCTTGCTTCTACTGCATCTAACTGATACACTTCTTGCATGAAAGTTAAAATGCGATTTTGCTCGTGTTGATAGGCAGGCACTGCGGTTCCTATGGATATGATTTTACTCAAAAAGGTTCAAAATTAATATAGTGATAAATGCCAAGTTGGTGCATACCGAAGCAATCAAATTCATTTGCATGGTATGCTTAAAATTAGCTGCCGCGCTGTCTTTCCAAACCTTATTTGCCCAATAGAAGAAGTACAGTAAGGTAGGTATAAAAAACAGTTGCAACAAAACAAAGCCGGTTATTTGCAAACTGCTCACAAACCAGTATGCCAATAAGCCAAAAGAAACAATATAAATAATAGCCGTAAAAATAAAAGTGCCTCTATAACCCAGTACATAACTAATAGTAGTTACGCCATCGGCTTTGTCGGCCTCGTGCTGGTATATTTGTGTGAGTGGATAAAAGCCTCCGATTAAGCAGCTAGCCGCTAATATAGTAGGCCATGGCGCAGATGTAGTAAGGGTTTCGCTGCACCCATGGTACACCAACCAATAGGTTACCCCACCTTGAAAAATCACTACAGTTAAAAAACCAATGAATGGATATTGTTTTAATCGGATCCCTCTATAACTATAGGCTCTAGAAACAAGAATGTACAACAACACACCTATAGAGAAATATATGCTCACCAACAAACTCAATAACACCGCAATCGAATCCATAACAACCGTTACCACAAACAATTGGAGGGTGGGCTGCATCGGCTGCTCTAATCCCCCAATAGCTGTTTCATCTCTGTCCATATAAGAATTGTATCCATTACTGGCAGGATACACCAATACATGCAATACAATGAATACGATGAATGCATTCAGCCAATTGATTTCAGGCACTTGACTTAATGCAAACCAATAAATGGGCATTAAGAAAAAAGAAAAATGAAATCGAAGCAGCTGAATAGTTGATTTTTGCATCTTATGATAAGATACGGTAATATTTGTTAAAAGTTTCTACTTATAAAACAAATGGCGCTTTTCCTTGTAAAGCTGTTGAACTTTCATCAAATTTTATACAGTTTCAACCAAACATACTATGCATAGAATATTACTTATTGTTTCGATTTTCTTTACCATTGGTATTTCTTCCGCACAAAAATTTACGCCCATAGATGCAGAGAGTAAAGTATCTTTTGTAATCAAAAACTTTGGATTAAAAGTAGATGGCCAATTAAAGGGGATTAAAGGATCCATCAGTTTTGATCCCAATGCATTAAGCAACAGCGCATTCAATGTTTCGGTAAATACCAATACCATCAATACAGACAACAGTGCAAGAGACAAACACTTGCGCAAAGAAGATTATTTTCATGTAGAAAAATTCCCCACTATTTCATTTGCAAGTACAAAGATCAGCAAAACTGGAACTGCAGGAAAATACACGGTTGCAGGGAATCTCACTATGAAAGGAACTACCAAACCCATTGAATTTGATTTTACCGCAACCCCTTCCAATAATGGTTTCTTCTTTAAAGGGTCATTTACCATTAACCGACGAGATTTTAATGTAGGTGGAAAAAGCCTGCCTTTATCGGATATTTTAATTGTTAACCTAGACATTACTACGAATAAAAACTAAACCAACTTTTATGAAATTATTTTACGCTTTATCGTTTTTCACCATCATCCACTTTTCTGCAAATGCACAAGATGCTTCCACAAAAAAATCAGCACAATTAGCAGACTTTACACTTGGTTTTGGTAGTGGACAATCAACCATTTCATTTGGGTATTTTAAGAACTGGAACTTAGGAAAAAAACAAAGCTTTTATATTGGAACAGGTGTACGATTGAGTAACGCTTTTGGTAAGAATCAAGTATTTACTTCTGCTCCCGCAAGCCTTGCCGCTAATTCAGCTAATAAAGACAGTTTATTTAGCACTTCAGCCAGCACTTATGCCTTAAATGCTATTCTCAACCTAGGATATCATATATCACCCAAATTAGATGTAGGATTCAATATTGATTTGATTGGGGTTTCATTTGGACCATCAAGAATCAAACTATTCAGCGGTAACGGAACCTCAACCACTACCACAGCAGAGCCAACCGGCATGAACGTTTTATTGGTGGGCAACAATGACCGAGGCACCCTTAACTCTGAATTCTACTTAAAGTATAAAGTCAATAATAAAATAGGAATAAAATTTGCCTACCAACATTTTTTCACAGAACTCACTACTGCTTCTAAGGTTCAAACCCAACCAGCACAAAACGATCGATTCAGAAATATCACCAACTTATTCGGTATTGGGGTAGCTTATCATTTTTAGGTTTTGTTAAATAATTCGTACCTTATTGCATCTAAAACTTTTACAATGAAAACAGTCAAAATTTTTCTAGTAACAACCCTATTGTCTTCTACCCTATTTTTTAGTTGCAAAGATGCAGCCAGCGAAGCTCCTGCAAAATCAACATTTGACTTGGCTACCGCTAAAACAGAAATTGAAGCAGCCAATAAACTAACCATGGAAGCTTTTGCAAAAGGAGACTCTGTTGCAATTGCCAATATGTATGCTGATGATGCTAAGCTCATGTTTACAGGCATGCCTGCAGTTGTTGGCAAAGCGAGTATTCAGTCTGTATTTGGTGGATATATCAAAGAAGGGGTGAATAAAATTGAACTTAAAACTTCAGAAGTTTGGGGCACAGAAGATTTATTAGCCGAAGAAGGATCCGTAACTATTTATGTTGGTGAACAAATAGTAGGTCAAGAAAAATTTATTGTTCTTTGGAAAAAAATAGGTGGCCAATGGAAAATAATTAGAGACATTGCTAATTCTGACCTAGCACCACAACCCGCTAATTAACGAAGGATATAGGCTTTATTAATCTTGTCTAATTGGGGAAATTGTTTCATAAATAATGCAGGATATTTTTGCAATGTATCGAGTTTACTCATGGTCTTGCCTTCATATCCTGCATATAATGAATCAACTACCTGCATTCCATTAATCACTTTTCCAAAAGGTGGATATCCTTTTACGCCATTAGCCACCACTGTATCTAATCGTGGATTGTCATTTAAATTAATAAAGAGCGTACTTCCCCGGGTTTCTTTACCACTTCTAGCATAGCTCATATACCCTCTTAAATTACTTTGTACTACCGGCTCATCGGGTAATTTATAGGGCCTCCATT
>JBKBWE010000079.1:0-10100 GCA_046289145.1 Sediminibacterium sp. | reverse complement strand
TGTTTTAAATTGATTGACCAATCATTATCAGGGCGTTTGTTCGCATACAAAGACATGTTATCAAACTGCTGATTCAAAAAGTTTAGTTTACCCATTTTTACATCAATAATATTAACCAAACTCAAGAGTGAGGGGTTCACATTCTCTTTAGAGAATCTGTTTATTACCTCTTTCCATGCCTGCAAATCAAAGCCGTCTAAAGTACCAGCTATACCGAGGCCAGGATGGTCCTGATTTACAGCTTGCGCACTACCTAAACGTATTTGACCTGATTTTAACTTAAACACGCCTTTTTGCTTTTGCATCAATAGATCCGTACTTAGTCGTCCATTGTAATTAACTCTTAAACGAAGAGTCTTTTGTGGATTAAAGTCCAGATTAACCTGTAAGGGGGTTTTTTCTTTATATGTTTTTCCTAAAGGTGCTGGAAGATCAACTGCCAATCCAATCAAATCGGAACTCAACTTCATATTATCCAAATCATTAGGATCGTCGGTAATTTTTAATAATGCCTTAGCTAAAATATTCCCTTTGAGTACAGAAAAAATAGGTAAGTGCCATTTTTTCTTTAGGGATTCTACAGTGCATTCACCTTCAATTGATATTGCGGTTAATGGTTGTGGAGATTTTTCCGATTGAATTTTAATATTCAGGGGGTAGCCGAATGCCCTGGCAGTTAAGGCACTATCCTGGATGCCTTTTTCATTAAACAGTAAATTTCCAGTAACATCCCTTACAGAAAAATCTCCCATCTGATGCTTGATGTTGATTATATTATTTTCAAAGGTTAATTCACCTCGGGCCAGATTATCATCATTCTCTGGATAAAGAGGTATTTCCAAACGCAAATTGAGTGATAGCATCCCCTTTATTAATAATATTTTTAAAGCAGATAATTTTTTCTTTTTGGCAAATACTACAAAGGCCCCGAAAATTTCGAGGCCTTTTGCTTAACACAATTTATTTTTTACTTGATCGTCTTCATCAATTCTTTCACCGCCACTTCTAATTGCTGGTCTACCCCTTTCTTCACTACTTCATATTCATTGTACACTAAGAAGTCTGGATCGGTGGCTGCATTTTCTAAATACTTACCTGCATTGGTTTTAACACCCACGGTTGGTGCTCCCCATCTGATGCCTGAATCCATTAAGCTTTCCCATGCTGCAAATGAACAAGTACCTGGCACTTGCGTTCCTACCAACTTGTTTACATTTAATTCTTGTACCATGAATGCATAGCAATGTCCATCACTGTAGTTCGCTTCATTGGCCAATGAAATACTCGGCTTAGTCCAACGGAAATTGGGCTCAAATCCATTGCTTCTTACATCATTGGTATAGTTCATAAATTGTTTACCACTCAAGAAAACAGCTAGGTCTGCAACTAAGTCTCCACCTCCATTGTTTCTAGTATCTACTACTACGCCTTTCTTTAAGAAATGTTTACCCATGATGTCTTCATAAGTAGATCTAAATGTACCATCACTCATGCCAGGAATATGTACATAACCCAATGCACCGCCACTTAATCGTTCTACTTCATCCGCATTTCTTTTAACCCAACGCTTGTACAATAATCCGTTTTCTTCTCCTGTACTAATGGCTTTTACGGTGATTTCTCTTTTAATACCATTTTCATTTAAAGAAAGTAACACTGTTTTGCCTGATTTTCTATTGAGGAATTGCGCAAGGTCTTTATCTGCTGTAACCATTTCCCCATCAATCATTTCAATGATGGCTCCAGCTTTTACATTGAGTCCTGCTTTATCCAATGGACCGCCTACTACTACTTCTTCAATCTTTACACCATTGCCTGTATAAGCAGCATCATAAAACACACCCAACGATGCAGTGGCATCTCCATTGGCATTAAAGTTGCCAAATGACGCGCCACTATGGCTCACATTCAATTCTCCCAATAGCTCACTTAGCATTTCGCTGAACTCATAATTGTTGCCAATAGATGGCAGGTATTTTTCATAATCCGTTTTATAACTATCCCAGTTAATTCCATGGAAGGTTTTATTGTAAAAAGTTTTCTTGGTTCTTCTCCAAACATGCTCAAACATGGCTTCACGTTCTTCACGCATATTGATGGCCATTTCTCCATTAATAGCAATTCGATCTTGCTTACTACTAGCCACATCTAATTTGGTAATGCTACCATCGCTACTGATGAAAATATTTTTCTGGTCCTTATCCCAAACCATACTTGCACCATTGGCATTTAATGGAACCAGCATTTTGGTTTCCTTAGTTCTTAAATTAGTAGTCCACAAATTCATGCCTCTCTCAAAGCGAGCGAGATAATACAATGTTTCTCCATCCTTGCTTACCAAAGCATCCCCCATTCCAGATGAATGTATGGTTGCTCTTGCTCTACGTTGTGTTAAACCCTCCCACTCTATCTCTACTAGTTCTACTGTAGTTGTTTTCTTCTTACTAGTATCTGCTTTGGCTTTTTGTTCTTCCATTTCTTTTACCAATGCCAATTCTTCTTTGGTCAATTTAAATCGATCCATAGCCGCCTGGGTAAAGAACATTAAATAAGCATCACTTTGTGCGCCTCCGCTCATAGCTGCGCCTCTTAATCCATCTCGATTACTTTGCCATAACATGGCTTTACCACCCATTACCCATTTAGGGCGATAATCATTAAATCCACTCTCTGTAATATTCATGATTTTCTTTCCATCAACACTTGCTAAACCCACTTCACTTACTGCACTTCCTACTACTGCATAATCAAATAACAACCACTTGCTGTCTGGGCTCCATTGAAAATATTGATCGTTTTCTGTCCAAGCAAAAATTTGCTCTGAACCTAAAATCGTTCTGCTTTGCTTGGTTGCAATATTGTAAACACGAACATTGTTTCTATTTTCTACAAACGCGATTTCTTTCCCATCAGGAGAATACAATGGTTGTGTGTTATCGTTCGCATTGTCTAATACAGGAGTTTCTTTAATTAGGGTTGATGCGTAAAAATAAGGTTCGTCTGCACGTAGTTTAGTGCTTTCAAAAATGCTCCATTTATTGTTCCGCTCTGCAGTATAAATAATTGATTTACCATCTGGTGAAAAACCAATCCCCAATTCTTGTGTTGGGGTTGCTGTAATTCTTTTGGTTACTCCTCCATCTACACTACTTACAAAAACATCTCCTCTGTATAAGAATGCAACTTCTTTTCCGTTCGGCGAAACAGCAATATTACTTCCACTGCTCACGCGCATTACTTGCTCATCGTTCTTGCGTGCATCGGCTAAAATATTGATGGATAATTTTTGTGGGTTGCCGCCTGCTTTCATGGTATATAATTCACCATCATAACTAAAGCAAAGCGTACCATCTGCTGATGTACTTAAAAAACGTACTGGATGCTTTTTGAATGAAGTTAATTTTTCGCTCTTACCGCCTGCAACTGGCATTTTGTGAATATTAAAACTGCCGCTTTCTTCACTTAAATAAATCAACTCTTTTTCTGCATTGGCAAAAACCGGATTACGATCTTCCCCATTAAAACTAGTTAACTTAGTATGCTTATCGGCTTTAACATCATAGATCCAAATATCTCTGGCAATAGAAGAAGTATGGTGTTTTCTCCAAGTATTTTCTCCTCCTTTTTTATCCTGATAAATCATTTTATTTCCATCCTTGCTAAACTTTACTTCTTCTGCGGGAGTGGTTAATAATTGAGTGGGTCTTCCTCCGTTTACACCCACACTATAGAGCTCAGGCATAGATCCCGTAGGAAACTGTCTATTGCTTGCCAAGTCCATTCTTGCTGATCCAAAAATAATTTTCTGGTTATCTGCTGAAAAATCATAGGGATATTCTGCTGCCGAATGAAAAGTAACTCTTTTGGCTTCGCCCCCTGTAACAGGAATAGTGAACACATCAAAATTACCATAACGATCACTGGCAAAAGCAATGGTTTTACCGTCTTTACTCCAAACCGGCATAAAATCATGTGCTTCATGCATGGTTAATGCAGTAGCATTCCCCCCTGAAGATGAAACGGTATACAAATCTCCTTTGTACGTAAACACGACTGTTTTGCCATCTGGTGAAATATTTGAATACCGCAGCCATTTAGGGTTTGATTGGGCATTCACTTGCCCAGCCATTAAGGCAGCAAGCGTAAAAAGTGAAATTATTTTTTTCATACAGTTGATTGTTGGTTGGAAAGATAAAGAAGAACGGGTTGAATTTAAAATCATTTGTATGAACGCAGGGTTTTAATTAAGTAACTTTACATGTTGAAAAAAACGATTCCACATATCTATGCATTGGGAGACCAAGCCATTACTATTGAATGGTCTTCTACCATTTCTGAGGAAGTGAATGATCAGGTAATGCATTCATTTCAGTTTTTTCAAATACATCCTATAGAAGGAGTGACCGATTTGATACCTGCTTACAGCAGTTTAACCTTACTTTATAATCCAACAATAATTCGTAAACAAGCAATGGGGGGTTCTCCTTTTGAATGGTTGAAGAAAAAATTAGCTGCATTAACGGTAGCTCCGGAAACAGCTGCTCAAGAAACAGTACCAATAGTTGTACCCGTGTGCTATGATACCAGCTTAGCACCTGATTTAGTAGAAGCAACACAAATAACCCGATGCTCCTCCATTGAAGAACTTATTGCTTTACATACCAGCAAAATATATAAAGTGTATATGTTGGGATTCTTACCAGGCTTTGCTTATATGGCATCGGTTCATCAACAAATTCAACTACCCAGAAAAGCCAACCCTAGAAAATTAGTTGCTGCAGGAAGTGTGGGTATAGCTGGTGAGCAAACAGGAATCTATCCGATAGAAGCACCAGGAGGCTGGCAATTAATTGGCCAAACTCCATTAAAAATATTTGATATTACCAAAGAAGAACCTTGTTTATTTAAACCAGGTAATTGGGTCAAATTTGAAGCTATTACCCTTGAACAGTTTCATCAATTTAATGCCGCTTAAGTTATGAGTATTACCATCATTAAAGCGGGGTTATTTAGTACGGTACAAGACACTGGCCGTAAAGGATTTCAACACCTAGGTATCAATCCCAACGGTGCCATGGATGTATTGGCTATGCAAATAGCCAACCTGCTAATTCAAAATAAAGCAGACGAAGCAGTCATTGAATTTTTTTATCCTGCACCTGTATTTCGTTTTAATACTGCTGCTTTTATTGCATTGAGTGGTGCCGATTTTGTTGCCACCATAAATGATATTTCTGTTCCCATTAATCATCCAATATTTGTTCCTGAAAATGCAGTATTAAGTTTTACTAGAAAGCAATCAGGGCATATTGGTTATTTGGCTATTCAGGGTGGATTAGAACTGAATGAATGGATGAATAGCTATAGCACCAATACCCGCGCAGGTGCGGGAGGTATGGAGGGACGTGCTTTACTAAAGGACGATGAAATAAAATTAAAAGCAAGTGCGCTTCAAAAAAATAGTCAAAGCCAATTACAAGTACTCCCTTGGATGGCTGATATCAATGGATTGTATCAAACACAATCATTAAGGTATTTACCCGGAAATGAATTTTCACTATTGAATACATTTTCTCAACAATTCATGACCAATGCGCAGTTTATCATACTTGCTGATAGTGACCGAATGGGTTATCGGTTAAAAGGGCCTGCATTAAAATGCAAAAAACAAATTGAATTAATCTCCAGTGGGGTAACCAATGGCACCATTCAACTATTGCCAAGTGGTCAATGCATTGTTTTATTAGCCGATCATCAAACTACAGGGGGCTATCCAAGAATTGGCCATATTATTCAATCGGATATTCCTACATTGGTTCAACAATCACCAGGAACAATTATCCGGCTAATTCCTGTTAATATGGAAACAGCTGAAAAAATCAATAACAGACAGGGGCAATATTTGCAACAATTAAAGAATGCCTGTACCTTACAACTCAATGCATACCATCGACATTAATTGCGATTTAGGAGAAGGATTCCCCAACGACAAAGCACTCATGAAATTCATTAGTAGTGCCAATATTGCTTGCGGATATCACGCAGGTGATATTAATACAATAAAATCGACCATCGCCTACTGTGTAGAAAATGGGGTTGCTATTGGCGCACATCCCGGATTTAACGACAAAGCTAATTTTGGAAGAACAGAAATGCAATTATCCGATTGTGAATTATATGATTTGGTAGCAGAACAAATTACACTGATGCAAGAAACTTGTAAAAAAATGGGCGCCAGTTTGCATCATGTTAAACCACATGGTGCTTTATACAATATGGCTGCTAAAAATGCTACGATGAGTTATATAATTGCTGGGGTTATTAAAGAATTAGAACCACAACTAGTGCTGTATGGATTAAGCAATAGTTATATGATTTCCGAGGCAGAAGCATTGCATATAAAAACAGCATCAGAAGTTTTTGCAGATAGGACCTATAATGCTAAAGGCCAATTAACACCTCGATCTGAACCCAATGCAATGATTCATACAACAGAGAATGCATTAGCGCAGGTATTGAAAATGATTGAGCACAAAACAGTGATTGCAACCGATGGGTCTGTTGTTCCGTTAGAAGCTGAAACCATTTGTATACATGGAGATGGAGACCATGCTGTATCATTTGCAACAAGTATTTATACAGCAATGCATGCAAACAATATTTTGATTAAACCCTGTTCATCCATCTAATGCTAAAGCAAAGTCCTCAACCATCTTCAACAAAATCTGCAATAGTAGGTGCAGCTTTTTTAATGGCTACTTCGGCTATTGGCCCTGGCTTTCTTACACAAACCACCATATTTACGCAACAGCTAACTGCCAGTTTTGGCTTTGTGATTTTGATTTCTGTTTTATTGGATATAGGGGCACAAATGAATATCTGGCGAGTGATTGCTGTTACTGAAAAACGAGCACAATTAATTGCTAATGAACTCTTGCCTGGGATGGGTTATTTTTTAGCCGCCCTTATTGTATTAGGAGGTTTTGCGTTTAATATTGGCAATATAGGAGGGAGTGGATTGGGGCTGCAAGTAATGACAGGCCTTGATCCCACTTATGGTAGCATCCTTAGTTGTATAGTGGCGTTGATTATATTTTGGTATAAAGAAGTAGGAAAAGCCATTGATGGATTTACGAAAATTTTAGGCTTATTAATGATTGTACTCACTTTGTATATTGTATTTAAAGCAGCACCACCTATTGGTACAGCAATTTATCGCAGCTTTGTTCCTGAACAATTTTCTGCATTGGCAATTGTTACTTTAGTTGGAGGAACTGTTGGTGGTTATATCAGTTTTGCGGGCGGTCATCGTTTATTAGATGCTGGAATAAAAGGGGAGCAGGCTTTACCTGAAGTAAATAAAAGTGCTGTTTCTGGCATTGTGATTACTTCTATCATGCGCTTTTTATTATTCCTTTGTGTGTTGGGTGTCATTAATCAAGGATTAATGATTAATCCTAACAATCCACCTGCATCCGTATTTCAATTAGCAGCTGGCAATTTGGGATATCGTTTTTTTGGTGTTGTCATTTGGGCTGCAGCAATCACTTCTGTTGTAGGCGCTGCTTATACCTCTGTATCATTTATCAAAACTTTTCATCCTTGGTTAGAAAAAAACGAAAAATGGATCATCAGTTTTTTTATTATAATGAGTACGCTTGCATATCAGTTGATTGGAAACCCAGTAAAAATATTGGTTACAGTGGGCGCACTCAACGGGTTAATTCTTCCCATAGCATTAGCTATTATTTTATTGGCAGCCACCAAGAAGAAATTGATTAAAACTTATAAACATCCATTGTGGTTAAGTATTGCAGGCTGGATGGTAGTGATTGCAATGAGTTGGATGAGTGGGCTAACCTTATACAAATGGATTACTAATTTTTAATACCTATTTCCTTGTTGGATGTTCACTGCAAAAGCTTAATTGCATTGGTTTTGGCATCCACACTATTACAAGGGATTTTATGAATTAATTGTTCGGGGTTTTCCCTTTTTTGTGATCCTGCAAAATATCCTTTATCGTAGTATTTTAATAAGATGGCAAAGCATCCCATAATATCGTCTTCAATTAAACAATTAATAGCAGTCTTGGTTTCTAATCCTCCCAAGCGTTTTTTAATTCTGATAACTGCATTTACTAAATGCTCTTTACTAAATTTTCCATAGCCTAGTAAAATATACTGCAGTCTTTCATCAAATGGAATATCTAGAAACAATACTTTCTTTGCACGCATTTGCTTAAAAAAAATCGTTGGAATATTAACTTCTCCAATGCGTTGGCTTTCGTCTTCAAGCCAAATTACTTTTTCATTCGTTAATAAAGCAGCTTTTGCATTAAGTTGGGCAGCCAATAAATTTTCAAACATTTCTTGGCTGGGTTGTGGGGGTTGTCCTAATGCGCCAAATGCAGAACCCTTGTGATGCGCTAATCCCTCTAAATCTATAATTAGTTCTCCTCTATTACTCAACTCTTGCAACACTTCTGTTTTACCACTACCTGTATATCCACCAACAATTTGAATGGGATAAGTCAGCTCAAATTGTTTGAGTACCCAATTTCGATATGTTTTATATCCCCCTACTAAAGTATATACTTTAAAGCCATAAAGATCTAGTAACCACGCAACACCTGCACTTCTCATCCCCCCTCTCCAGCAATGTACTAATACTGTTTTGGTATTGGTATCTTCTGTTAACTGTTCAACTGCTTCTACCATTTTAACCATCTTGACTCCAAAATATTTGAGTCCAATTTTAATGGCTTTCTGTTTGCTCTCTTGTTTATAGGCAGTACCAACTATTTTTCTTTCCTCGTTATTAAATAATGGTAAACTATGCGCCCCTGGTATATGGGCATGTTCAAATTCACCCTCGCTTCTTACATCAAAAACAGGGTATTGATTACTTAAAACAATAAATTCATCAATCAATAATTTTGTAACTGCCACGGTACAAATGTACAATTCAAATGAACTAACTTGTCATCATGAAAAATTT
This sequence comes from Sediminibacterium sp., assembly GCA_046289145.1. Classification (GTDB taxonomy): domain Bacteria; phylum Bacteroidota; class Bacteroidia; order Chitinophagales; family Chitinophagaceae; genus Sediminibacterium. The sequence continues at coordinate 1,100 of JBKBWE010000079.1, read as the reverse complement.
ATTACTCATAAGGCATGCAAAGAGCAGTTGGGCCAATGCGGGGCAAGACGATTTTGATAGACCATTGAATGAGAGAGGCCATAAAGATGCCCCAATGATGGCTAAAAGAATACTTGATCGAGGTATTAAAATAGATTCAATTATTACTAGTACTGCTTTAAGGGCTTTAACAACAGCTGAATATTTTGCTCATGCTAATGAAATACCTAAAAGCAAAATGATTCAACACGATTTTTTATACCATGCACCTCCTGAAAGATTTACAAAAGCGATTGTACTCCTACCAGATGAAATAAATACGGCTGCTATTTTTGCGCATAATCCGGGCATTACCGATTTTGTAAACCAATTAACTTCTACACATATTGATGATATGCCCACTTGTTCCATTTTTGCTATTCGTATAGATACCCATAGTTGGAAAAACTGGGCAAATGCGAAAAAAGAATATTGGTTTGCCGACTGGCCTAAGCAGGTTTAGTCAACTTCTTGGTGTTCACTAAAAATACTCCTGTAAAAATTAAAATAGCCGCCACTAATTTATAAAGTGTAAAATATTCACCGGTGAAAATCATCGCAAAAATGGCTGCAAATACGGGTTGCGTATAAATGAAAGCTCCTGTTGCAGACGAGCCAATTAGCTGAATACTCTGAACTGTTAATAGGTAAGCTACAAAAGTTGAAAAAATGGCAACATACCCCAATACCACCCAATGGGTGAAATCAAAACTTTCCCAACTAGTACTTAACATATAAGGAAGGCCAACAGGTAGTATGCCAATAGCCCCCAATGTAAATATCCAACGTAGTACTTGAATTCCTGAATACTTAGCCATCAAAGGTCTTACTAGTACCAAGTAAAAAGCATAAGATATGGCGTTAATAAGCACCAGTATATCGCCTAGAACCATATTACTAGCCGAACCTGTTTGGTCTTTCATTAATATCAAAATACTTGCTCCTCCTACACCACAAGCCAATCCAATTGCTTTCAATAATGTAAAACCTTCTTTTAATAACCAAGCAGCAATGATGGTGATGAAAATAGGCGAACCTAATGATAGTAAAGAACTATGTATAACAGTAGTTAATGAAACTCC
>JBKBWE010000380.1:0-2124 GCA_046289145.1 Sediminibacterium sp. | reverse complement strand
ATTAATTACTCGTGAAGATGGTAAGTATGCAATCTTAACTGATATCTTAGGTGATGAAGACCATTTAGGTGATATGGACTTTAAAGTTACAGGTACTAAAGACGGTATCTGTGGAGTTCAAATGGACATTAAAGTAGATGGTCTAAGCATGGAAGTGATGATGGAAGCATTAACTCAAGCAAGAGCTGGCAGATTACATATCCTAGATGCAATGTATGAGTGTATTCCTGCCCATAGAGCCGAAGTGAAACCACATGCGCCAAGAATGGTTAAATTAATTATTGACAAAGAATTCATTGGAGCAGTAATTGGACCAGGTGGAAAGGTAATTCAGGAAATTCAGCGTGAAACTGGTGCAACAGTAAATATTGAAGAAGTCGGCAACACTGGAGAAGTAAGCATATTCTCTGCTTCAAAAGAAAGCTTAGATAAAGCAGTAAATTGGGTACGTAGTATTACAGCTGTTCCTGAAGTAGGTGATGTATACGAAGGTCCTATTAAAGGAATCAAAGAGTTTGGTGCTTTTGTAGAATTTATGCCTGGCAAACAAGGTTTATTGCATATCAGCGAGATTAGCTGGAGCCGCCTTGAATCTATGGATGGATTGTTCAAAGAAGGAGATATGGTTAAAGTTAAATTGGTAGGGTTAGATCCAAAGACCGGTAAGTTTAAATTAAGCCGTAAAGCCTTAATGCCAAGACCAGAACAAAAACCAAGAGAAAATAATCCTGAAAACCAAGGATAATTCAGCATATTCTTTACAAGTCAATGGCCCGTTTTCGGGCCATTGATATTTTAAATAACGACCATGACTCAACAATACCAGGAGGTAATAATACCGATAGCTAATCAAGTAGATGATTTATCTGAAATGTTGATTGCTCAATTAGCAGAATTAGGCTATGACGGTTTTTTAGAAGAACCCAATGAACTGAAAGCGTATATTTCTTCAGAATTGTTCAGCCAACAAGCACTCGCCAATTTATTAGCTACGTATCAATTATCTGCAGTAACGAATAGGATTGAAAAACAGAATTGGAATATTTTATGGGAGTCTAATTTTAGTCCTATGCAAGTAGACCAATTTGTAGGCGTAAGGGCTTCATTTCACCAACCCATTCAAAACGTTCAGCACGAACTCATCATTACGCCTAAAATGAGTTTTGGAACAGGGCATCATGGTACTACTTATTCAGTTATGAAATTGATGGAATCAATCAATTTTAGTGGTAAAAAGGTTTTTGATTTTGGAACTGGAACAGGCATTTTAGCAATCTTAGCTGAAAAACTAGGCGCCGCATTGGTTGTAGGAGTAGACAACGACACTTGGTGTATTGAAAATGCCGAAGAAAATGTGCAAGTGAATAAATGTAAAAATATTCATGTTGCATTGGCTGATACTATTACTACCAATGAACAATATGATATTGTCATTGCCAACATCAATAGACATATTTTAGAAGCTAATATGTTATTGTTTCCACAAATAATCAACCCTGATGGAATTTTAATATTAAGTGGATTATTATCAAGCGATGAACTAGAAATGATTGAATTGTGTAAACAATCCGGGTTTAAACATGAACAAACATTAACCAAAGATGGGTGGATAGCCATACAATTTTCGGTTAATTAGGTTCGTTTTTGTGTTAAGAAATTATTAACTTAGATAATTGATTATCTTTGTGCCCCCAATAAATACGTACATGAACGAAGTTATATTGATTTTGTTGGCTTATTTAATAGGTTCTGTGCCAACAGCGGTTTGGATTAGCAAGCATTTTTTCAAAATAGATATCAGAGATTACGGTAGTGGTAATGCAGGAGCGACTAATACATTTAGGGTGCTTGGCTCTAAATGGGGAACATTCGTAATGATGGTTGATGTGTTAAAAGGGATTATTGCTACCTCATTATATATTTTATTACCCTATTATTTAACTGACGAATGGGATAGAACCAATTTTATGATTGGATTAGGGCTGGCTGCTGTATTAGGCCATATATTCCCAATTTGGGCAGGTTTTAGGGGAGGAAAAGGTGTTGCCACACTGTTAGGTATGGCGGTTGCCATTCAACCCTTAGTAGCACTTTGTTGTGTAGGGGTATTTTTGATTGTATTAT
>JBKBWE010000078.1:0-10110 GCA_046289145.1 Sediminibacterium sp. | reverse complement strand
TACGATTACATCAGTTGCGGCAGCTGCCATTTGAATTTTCAAAGCTTCCATTAATGATATAACTTTAAAAATGATGTCTTGTCGTTGTTGAAGAAATTCTTCCATTGGTTGAGTAACCAAACTCAAATACTCTATATTTATTACATGTGCATTCTTTCCAGTATCAACTAAATAAACTGCAATACCCTCCAAATTATTTGATAAAAGCATTGTCCTCACTTCTTTAATAAGTTCTAACAACTGCCTGCTAGTAGCATCTAAACCTGCTTCAATTCTTATTTCTGCTTTACGATGAGAGCGCAATGAAATATTATCTACAATGGTGTCCACCATTTGCTTATTGGGTACGGAGATATAGGTTTTTTCGAGTGTTCTAATTCGAGTACTTCTTAATCCTATCTTTTCAATGGTTCCTGAGAATCCATTTACTTTAACCAAGTCGCCAGTAATAAATGGCTTGTCAAAGAAAATAATAAATGACGCTATTAAATTTTCTAAACTCTCTCTGGTTGCCAATGCTAATGCTGCCCCAACAATACTCAGCCCTGTTAATAAATTACTGATGTCTTGGTTAAATGAAAAACGAAGAATCATTAATATACCAATGATTACTAAGATAGCTTTGAAAAAATCTTTAAAAAAAATAATCAATTGATTGTCTGTCATATCAGCCGTTAAATTGGCTTTCTGCTCTAATACCAAAGCAATAAATTCAATTACCCGTAACCCCAACCAAATAAATACACTTATTAAAATACCATCAGCTAATGCGTCTAGAAATTCTTTTAAAGAAATTCTATATACCATTACATTTAAAACTTCTGGAAAAGTCAATTGATCAATAGAAATAATTCCAATTAGTAATAATAAAAAATAATCTAATGGTTGTACTACTAAATTTAAAAATGACTCTCTGGCAACATGTTTACCCGCTTTTCCAACTAATCTAAACATCAGTTTAGCTAAATACTTTGATACAATCCGCTTAATAGTTAGAATTGCCAATATTACTAGCAAAACAGTTAAATAACTTCTTACGGTATTGTTTAAAAGTTCTTTGTCTAAAAATTGTTCCATAAAGCCAATGATTATTCAAATTTTTTCAATTGCATATTGGTGCCGTCAAATTCAGCATAGGTAAAATTCTTAATCCAATCACCCAAATTAATATACCTGCTTGTGCTAGTGAGTGGAAAGTCTATTGGATAATGGCGATGTCCAAAAATAAAAAAATCAAAGTGTTCTTTTTCAAGTACTTCCTTACTATATACAATTAACCATTCTTGGTCTGCTCCTAAAAAGTGGTCATCGGATAACCCTGTCTTTTCTTTACTTTTTCTACTAAAATAATTGGCCAACCCAATGCCCCAATCAGGATGAAGTATTCTGAATAGCCATTTACAAAAAGGGTTAGTGAACACTTTTTTTAAAAACTTATACCCTTGATCTCCTGGCCCTAAACCATCTCCATGGCCAACTAGTATTTTTTTATTATTCCAAACAAAGGTTTTGGGTTCATGATAAACGGTAATATTTAACTCAGACTCAAAATATCCACTCATCCACATATCATGGTTACCAGTAAAAACGATAATCGGAATTCCGGCATCACTTAACTCTGCTAACTTTCCCAATAATCGAGTATAACCTTTAGGTATTGATTTTTTATACTCAAACCAAAAATCAAAAATATCCCCTACAATAAATATTCCTGCTGCACTATTTTTAATTGTATCTAAAAATTGAACCACTTTTTTCTCTCTAATTAAACTGGCAGCTGCATTGGGTGCACCTAAATGAAAATCAGATAGAAAATAAATTTTATGATCCGCGTTGATATTATTGATCATAGCTTTCCATTTTGTTTCAGATAAGCTAGTAAATCGCCTCCTTCAATTAATACGCCGCTTTCAACTGATCCATTGTACCAATAAATCCAAGCCTGTTCTTCAGTCCCATTTATTTGTACTGTTGTTAGCACTCTTTTATACAAAGGAATTTCATCTTCTTCTGCTTGAACTCCTTCATAATCGTCTAATTGAGCAATTGCCCAAGAACATTCTGAAGGCACTTTAATAGCATATAACTCCCCTTTGATTAAATGGTTGTCATCAGTTGGTACCCCAGCAGGAAAATCGGGCAACTGATACAACTTACCATTTACATAAGCAGTACCCAAGAGTGTAAAGTACTTACTTATATAGGTATACGCAGGGTTATTGAAGCCGCTTCTAAGCGAACCATACACAAATAAATTTCGGCAAGCTAATTCCATGAAATAATATTAATCAATCATCAGTTAAAAAGCAAAAAACTTCTTTTGGTCCATGAACTCCTACTACTAATGTTTTTTCTATATCTGCAGTTCTACTTGGCCCAGTAGCTAAAGTTATCATTGATGGTATATTTGCTCCGTATTTTTCACTTATCCCCATTAAAGCTTGATCAATACTGTAAACCAACTGTTTTGTTTTAGCTAAACAAATGTGAATTGGTGCATAAACACTTGTTGTTCTACCACTTACTGTTGCACTACTTAAAATCATACTGCCAGTTCGCGCCACTAAATACTCACAACTAGTAATTGATACATCGCAATTGGCTAAATCATTAGTGAAATCTTTATCAAATCCTTTTATACGCAGCAATTCGCAAAAAGCAGTTTCTTTACAAAAAACTTTATCCCATTTACGAGCTGATATCAATTGCATTAATTGTGAAGCCAACTCCTGCTCGTTGGCACAAAAAGAAAATTTGCCTTGTAAGCCTGTAAAATGTTCAGCAAACTCTATTTCTAATTCTTTTAATGAAGGCTGAAACAATTCACTATGATTGGAATTGGTCAAAAAGGGAACAGGCACTTTAGTTACAAGTGCCTGTTTGATTTTTTGTAAAATTTTATCTTTCGTTGTTGTCATTATTCATTAGTGTCAGGATGTTGATCAGCAGCCAATTTTTCTGCTGCAGCAATATTTTCTGCTTCTATTTCTAACAACTTTTTTTCTTCAAAGGGACGTTTTCCAATTAAGGTTTCTACATCACTCTTATGAAGTACTTCTTTTTCTAGCAATTCTTTTGCCAACTTCTCTACTTCACCTCTCTTCTCAGTTAATAAATTCAGGGTTCTTTGATATGCTTCGTCTATAATTCCTCTAACTTCTTCATCTATAATTTTTCCTGTTTCTTCGCTATAAGGTTTAGTAAATGTGTTTTCCTGAGTTGGATCATAAAAACTAACATTACCTACTTTCTTATTCATACCGTAGGCGGTAACCATACTGTATGCAATTCTGGTAATTTGTTGTAAATCGTTTGCTGCACCAGTTGAAATTTTACCAAAGAAAATTTCTTCTGCTGCTCTACCACCTAAAGTCATACAAATTTGATCCATCAACTGATCGGTATTGTATAAATATTGTTCGGTAGGTGTATACTGCGCATAACCCAATGCAGCTGTTCCTCTTGGTACTATAGTAACTTTCAACAACGGATAAGCATGCTCTAAGAACCATCCACAAACAGCATGTCCTGCTTCGTGGTATGCAATAATTGATTTTTCGTGTGGAGCTATAATTTTATTCTTCTTCTCCAAACCTCCAATAACTCTATCAATAGCATCTTGGAAGTCACTCATATCAACCGCTTCTTTCCCTTTACGTGCAGCTATTAAAGCAGCTTCATTACACACATTCGCAATATCCGCACCAGCAAATCCAGGTGTTTGTTCTGCTAGTTTATGTAGATCTAGCGTTTCAGATACTTTAATTGGCCCTAAGTGTACTTTTAAAATAGCTTCACGACCTTTTACATCTGGCTTATCAATAGAAATTTGACGATCAAAACGACCTGGGCGTAATAACGCACTATCCAACACATCTGGTCTATTGGTTGCTGCTAGAATAATGATACCCGTATCTCCTCCGAATCCATCCATTTCTACCAATAGTTGATTCAAAGTATTTTCTCTTTCATCATTACTCATGATGGCGTTTCTACCCCTGGCTCTACCAATGGCATCAATTTCATCAATGAATATAATACATGGCGCTTTTTCTCTGGCTTGTTTAAATAAATCTCTAACTCTACTTGCTCCAACACCTACAAACATTTCAACAAAATCAGATCCGCTCAAACTAAAGAAAGGCACTTGCGCTTCTCCTGCCATTGCTTTAGCCAATAAGGTTTTACCAGTTCCGGGAGGACCAACTAACAATGCTCCTTTAGGTATTTTACCACCCAATGAAGTATACTTTTTGGGTTGTTTTAGGAAATCCACAATTTCCATTACTTCCACTTTGGCTTCATCTAATCCTGCAACATCCGCAAAGGTGATATTTACTTTGGCCCCTTTATCAAATAGAGTGGCTTTTGATTTACCAATATTGAAGATTCCGCCTGGGCCTCCGCCACCTGGACCTCCACCACCCATTTTGCGCATTAATAACACCCAGGCGCCAATAATGAATAATAAAGATAATATGGTATTGAATATTGGTCCAGTCCATTCAGCATCAGTAACCGCTTTTTCAGGTACTCTTGCCAACTCGGGATGAGCAGCATAAATTTCTTTAAGGTCGTCTTTGAAGTTTTTAACATCACCCGTTAACTCAAATTCGAATAAAGGAACATTTTGTACTTTTCCTTTTTCCTTACTTAGGTCTTTTTTAAATTTAGTTACATAAAAATCCTTAGACAAACGATCAGGTTTTATGTAAACCCTAACTCTCTCCTTGTTTTTTACAATGTCAATTTTTTGAACATCGCCAGGAATCAACATTTGATCAAAGTATTCCTGCTGACTGGTCGGCGCCAAATCAGGAGACATTCTTAGGAATTGCATGGATAATAGAACAATTGCAATAATTGCATAAATCCAATAAATAGTAAACTTTGGTCCTTTCTTCTGACCATCTCCTTTCTCAGAGTTTATTTTCGGTAACGGGTTGTTCTGTGACATAGCTTCTTGCGTGATATATAATAATGTTTGAGTCCCTTAAAAGTTTTGTTAAGTTCAAGACTCATGCATTTGTGAAACGGCATCGCTCCACATTTCTTCTAATTTATAAAAGTTTCTAGCCTCAGGGTGCATCACATGAACTACCACATTAATGTAATCAATTAATACCCATTGGGCTGCCTGTTTTCCCTCATGTCTATAAGGCGTTTCCCCACAAATCTTCTTCAACTGATCTTCAACATAATCAGCAATTGCTTTAATTTGAGTGGTACTGGTTGCTTCACAAACAATAAAAAAATCTGCAGATGCTTCTGGTATTTTTCTGAGGTCTAAGCTAATAATATTCTCCCCTTTTTTATCAAGTATAGCTTGAATAATGGTTTTAAATATCTTGGAGTTTTTATTCAGTCTGGTGACTGTGGTTTTCTCGCGGGTTTTCAATAGTGAAAGTGGTTCCAAAAATGATAGGTGTTTTAATGAATAATTTTCATGTTAACTTCGTCAAAAATAGTAATTCTTTGGCAGGTTCAGCTGTTAAAACTGTGATTGGAACACCGTTCACCCACCTAAATCGGGTAAACAGTACCAACATTTATGCCATGGAACAGTTACAAGCAAAATTGGCTGAGCATGGTGCCGTATTTTTTGCCGATTTACAAACCGCAGGAAAGGGTCAAATGGGCAAAAAATGGGAATCCGAATCCCATCAAAATCTGCTTCTATCTGTCATTCTAAATGTTTCATCTCTCCATATAGGACATCAATTTGCTTTAAGTGCTGCAATAGCTTTGTCCTGCTGGGACTTTTTATCCTTATATATTCCTTCCGAATTAACCATAAAATGGCCAAATGATATTTACTGGGGTGACAGAAAGGCAGGAGGAATCTTGATAGAAAACCAGATAAGTGGCGGGATTTGGACCTTTGCCATTGCTGGCATCGGAATTAATATAAATCAGATTCATTTTGAAAGAGTAAAACAAAAAGCTGTTTCTTTAAAACAGATTACTGGCAAAACATACCAACCAGTAGAACTTGCAAAATCACTCTGTATTCATCTAAATAAAAGATACCATCAATTATTGGAACCCGATGGACCCCAAAAAATAATAGCCCAATACAATGCAGTTTTATACAAAAGGGAGCAATTGGTAAAACTCAAAATAGGCAATATAACAGCTAAATATTTAATTGATGCAGTTAATAAAAATGGAGACTTACTTGCAACAGCGGGAATTAAGCATCAATTCATTCATGGCAAAGTAGAATGGATTATATAATTTTTGAGGTAAACTTTTCAATTAATGGAGTCTTTTTATCTTGAGACAAGTGTACTTGAGACTCATTACTCATGATTAAAACAAAGTCTTTTTTATCAATTTTTTTGATATGGTTTAAGTTGACGATATAGCTTCGATGTGTTCTAAAAAAAGGACCGTCTGTTTCTAAATACTCAAAGTCCAATAATTTTTTGGTTAAGGTTAATACCCCATGTGTTACAGTAACAATTTTGGTATAACTTCCTTCAGCCTGGATAAAAATAATATCATCTTGATTAACCACATAAATGGTTTCAGCAGTTTGCAATACCACTTTTTTATCGTGTTGTTGAGATAAATTATCTCTTAAAACCTTATATTGAATTTGATTGGAGGCTTGAAAATTTATTTTCTTAAGCGCTCTTTTCATATGCTCTAACCTTACTGGTTTTAAAATATAGTCTACAGCTGAACTTTCAAATGCTTTTAAAGAATATTCACTGTAAGCAGTAACAAAAATAATTTTAAACCCTATTTGCTGCTGATCAAAAAAGTCTATTAGTTCAAAACCACTGTAACCGGGCATATCAATATCTAAGAAAACCAAATCTGGCTTATACTTATTAATCGTTTTAACTGCTTCAGGTACATCACTACAATCTGCAACAATCTCAACTTCTTCAAAATTTTCGGAAAGCAGTCCTCTCAATGCTTTTTTAGCATTGGGCTCATCGTCAACTATAATTGCTTTTATTTTATTCATCTTATTCGAAGTTAATGATCAAATGAATGAGTTGTAAAGTAGATTTTTATAAATTAATCCGCTCTTTATCGTACTTAGGAATAAATAAATGGATTGCAGTACCAATTGAGTTATTTAATTCATCATAAAGATCAACTACATCATGTGCAATTTTAAGCTTGTAGAGCCTATTAAAAAGTTCTATTCTTTCTGCAATTGCTTTTGTAGCAAAACTCTGTGGCTTGTTTTTATTTCTTTGATTAATTTGCATAGATTGTTTCCTTCCAATTCCATTGTCTTCAACATATACATCAAGCCCATCATCAGATTGAATGAACTTTATTGTTAGCATTTTTTTACCGGCTTTATGCATTAAACCATGCTTCACTGCATTTTCTGCAAATGGTTGCAATAGCATAGAAGGAATAATTAAATCAGAAGAATCATCTTGAAGATTAATTTCAATTTTATATTCAAAGTCTTTATCGAATCTGGCTTTTTCTAATTCAAGATAAAGCGTAAGATTTTCAATTTCCTCTCTTAAAGACTGAAGTTGTTTATCGCTAGCTTGTAGTGTTTTTCGCATTAAATCACTAAAATTGCCCAACAAGTTTCCTACCTCCGTTTTTCGGTTATCGTATAATAATCCCTGTACTGTATTTAATACATTATATATAAAATGAGGATTCATTTGTGAACGAATAGCTACTAATTGGCTTTTGAATAGCCTCTCCTTTAAACCTTGTCTAATCATTAATCTTTTTGACCAAAATTTCAAGATAAAATATCCAATGCTTAAAGAAATACAAGTCATGAGAAAAATAAACCACCATTGTTGCCAATATGGTTTAAGTACCTGAAATGGAAAGGATTTTAATTCACTCTCATAAATCCCATTTACATCAAACGCTTGAATTTTAAAATCATAAGTTCCAGGGGATAGTCTATAAAAATTGAGTGTTCCAATATTATAACTTAATACTTTCCATGAAGTATCTAAACCAACTAGTTTATATCGATAATTTATATTGGTTGGAGATTTATATTGAATCGCATCAAAATAAAAACTGATATTGTTTTTATCCGCAGCTAGGCTTGCATTCATATTTAATTCTGAACCATTAGAGATTGCTTTAACCGTAGGAAAATAAATTATTTCATTTACAGGCTTACCCCTATAATCATTTATAACCAACCCTGAAGTAGTAGCCAATAATAATTTATCTGGGTGTAAAGAAAAATCATTAACCGTTAATCCTCCTAACCCATATTCATCTAATAAATTAGTAATAATACCCGACTTTAAATCGATGATTTGCAATGACTCATCAGTATTGATCCAGATTTTACCATTCCGCTCATTGATTGCTTTTAAACCATTTCCAGTATGAAACCTTTTTATTACTTTATCATTTTCAATCACGAATAATCCTTCATTGGAAGTGCCCGCCAATAAATAGTGATCACTTGTTTCATAAAGTGTTCTAGCTATTAGTTTCTGATTATTTTTTTTCCTTACTACAAAAGTGCTGTCGCTGAAACAATACCTATATAAGTCGTCATAATAGGCAATCCAGAAATACTTTTTTGTTTTTGAAAGTAAAATATTGGTGCTTCTTGCATTTCTAAATACCGGTATCCTTAAGCCTGGCCTGAAAATATTATTTTTCATGTAGTGACTATAAAGTGGAATACCCGTTGTGTCTGGTGTTTCTTTTGGATGATTGCCAAGAGGATTATTTAATACATATGTTCTATTATAAGATGCTACAATTAGGTTTTTTTGATGATCTCTTATAATACTTTTACCATAATCTTCAACTTTAACTGGATTTGCAGATTTTAGATTAATAATGCCTCTATTCGTAAATATATGTTTATCAGAAGAGTCATAAGTGATAAACTGTATTTCTGTAGCAATGGGCAATTTATAATGTAACCGATTCTCCGTTTTAATATTAAACGTGGTTAACATACCCTTAGTACTACCAACAACTACCGTGTCTTTGTTAATGGTTGTTACTTTAGATAAATTATCAAAACCAGATCCAGGATTAATCGTATACAGTTTATTATTAAGAGATGGACATACAAAAAGCCCATTATCTAGTGTACTAATCCAATAATTTCCTTGATAATCTTTAACCACATCAGTAATACTTTGATTAGGAAAAACCAATCTTGCATTACCTGTTTCAATATTCCATAAATATGCCCCAGTTTGAGTACAAATCCATTGTTCATTTTCCGATTTGGAAGCAAAATGGAATACCAACACTTCTTCTGGTATATTAAATGGCTTGGTTAATTTTAGCATCCCATTTTTAACAATAAATGCAGGTAATCGCATTTTGCCAATTTGTGCACCATAAATATATTTACCGGAAGACATCATTCTAATATCATTGTATTTAAAAGGGGTTTTAATCCACTCTTCTTTTTCAGCTGGGTATTTAAAAACCCATCCTTTTGCGCCATAAGCAACTATTTCCTCTCCATTTTTTACAATGGATGAAATTCCTAGGTATTCTGGTGAGTATACTTTTTTTATGGTTTTTCCAGTAGACTTATCTATTTGATATAGGTTTTCTAAAGAAGCAAGCCATATATGTCTTTTAGTTGCAACATAATTAACTATCACAGATTCATTAACAATCCGTTTATCGGTAAAATAGTAGTTACGAAGAGTGTCATTTTTTATAGAAAATAATTCCTTATAAAAATTCATGCACCAAATATTTCCTTCTGGATCCTGTTGTAAGTAGCTTACCGACTGCATGCTTGTATTATCAAAAGGAATTTTTACAAAAGCTCTCCCATTGAATTTAAACAACCCTTTGTCGGTTGCAAGCCATATATACCCTTTATTATCTGATAACATATCATAAATAACCTGAGTAGGTAGTTGAGCTGGGTAGGTAAACTTTTGAGTATAAGGGAATTGGGCATTAACCTGTCCAATAAGCATACTCAATAAACCCAATAAAAACAGTCGCTTCATCCCAATTATTAATTAAAGAACAAATTAATATAAAAGAATCTCTTAGTTCAAGTAATAAGTGCAATTTTTTGTTGTAGCACTTGATTAGGGGTTAAGTAATTAAATTTTCTAACTGGTCTATCGTTTAATAATTGTTCAACACGTTTTACTT
>JBKBWE010000379.1:0-2132 GCA_046289145.1 Sediminibacterium sp. | reverse complement strand
GATGTTTATCATAATTATGCAATGGGAAATTCAGCAGAACTATGTGCAAAGGAATGTAATATCTCAAGAGCCGATCAAGATGAGTTTGCCATTGAAAGTTATAAAAGAAGTCAATTAGCTTGGAATAATGGTTGGTTTAATGAAGAAATAGTTCCTGTTGAAATACCACAACGAAAGGGAGATCCAATTCTTTTTTCAAAAGATGAAGAGCCATTCAATGTGAAGTTTGATAAAATTCCTGAATTAAAACCAGCATTCATTAAAGATGGTACTGTTACGGCAGCCAACGCAAGTACCATGAATGATGGTGCAGCTGCAGTGGTTTTAATGAGTAAAGAAAGGGCAGAAGAGTTGGGAATTAAGCCTTTGGCAATTATTAAATCTTATGCTGATGCAGAGCAAGCCCCAGAATGGTTTACAACTACTCCATCTTTAGCAATCCCTAAAGCAGTTGCTAAAGCGGGCTTATCTATGGGAGATATAGACTTTGTTGAATTAAATGAAGCGTTCTCCGTTGTAGGTATTGCCAATACGCAAAAATTAGGATTAAGCCCAGCAAAAGTGAATGTTCATGGAGGTGCTGTTTCTATAGGACATCCTTTGGGTTGTAGCGGTGCAAGAATTATTGTTACATTAATTAATGTGCTTAAACAACAAGGGGGTAAAATCGGGGCTGCAGGTATTTGTAATGGGGGTGGAGGGGCAAGTGCAATGGTAATAGAACTTGCTTAGTAATTACTGATTCCTACTCTTTGTTGAATATATTCTTGATTGGTTCCTGCTTTTAGCATGGCCATTGCAAGGTCACCTGCGTTTATCCTAAAATGATTAGGGTCTGGTGCATAGTTGATACTAGTGATGAATATTCCTGTTTCATCTTTATCATGAATATCTGCAGGACAAAAAAAGGTCCAATCTAAATTGCTTTCTAACAAAAGTTCAAAAGCTTTTAAGTGTTCCATTCCTACGGCAAAGTATTCATTTGGATAATCTTCTGCGTGAAGTAAAAGTGTATTGTCTTCTGCGTTTAATACTCCCATTCCTCCTAATGCAATAATCCTTTTCTTCCCTTTTTTTTGCATTTGAGTAATGATTTGCTTAAGACCTAAGCTTCTTGTTTTATCTGAACCATCCGATGCCCCACCTAAAACGGAAATAATTATATCAGCTTTGTCAATTGCTTTTGCCACATCTTTTTCATCAAAAAGGTATCCTTTTTGTGCAGTTAGATGTTCATTTAAGTTGTCCTGGTCTATCAACGAATCTACATTTCGTCCAAATGCAGTAACAAAAAATCCTTTGTTCAATGCTTGCTGAACAATTCTTTTGCCCACTTGACCCGTAGCTCCAAAAACAGTAATATGCATACTAAACAATTTATACAATGATTTATGCTACTTGTTCTGCAATTTCATTCATACTAATGCCTTGGTGACTTTCGTCGTAAATACATTCTCCATTTTTGATTACCAATATTTGAGGAGACTCATGATATACATTAAACTGCTCAGCTATTGCATTGGAAATAGCGCGATATTTTATTAAATCGAGGTAGTAGAAATCAGTGTTGGTTGGTGCAGTATCTCTTTCTAATCTATTTAAAGCCATTGAACTAATACTGCAACGAGTACTATGTTTGAAAATAACTTGAGGGATATCAAACGAAGCTTTATTGATGTTGTCTAGTTGAGCTATCTCTGTTAAAGGAATCCAATTCATGCAAATACTTTTTGCAAAATTAATTCTTTTAAAGCTTATCCTCTGAAATATCGAGGGTTAGTAGTAGGACAACCTTTGCCTTTAACCGATGCACAAGAACTCACCAATACACTTGTAAAAGCGGCAAGTAAAACAATGAAGCTAATCTTTTTCATACGTTGGGCTTTGTGTTGGAAGCTGTATTTTGCAGTGAAACAAAGATATTGATTCAGGTGAATATGCAGCCTGTAAATACCATTGAGATTGTTAAAAATAAAAATTTCTATAAATATAAACGTATGAAGGTTCATTTTATTTCAATCGGAGGGAGTGTTATGCACCAATTGGCCATTGCATTGAGCAAAAAAGGCTACCAAGTAACTGGAACAGATGATGAAATATTTGAACCAGCCTTAAGTAATTTAAAAGAAGCA
>JBKBWE010000378.1:0-2139 GCA_046289145.1 Sediminibacterium sp. | reverse complement strand
GAGGGCTTATTGGCAAGTGGTTTAACAGGAAAAGGTAGATTAGTAGAGCCAGATGAAATTGTTACTTATATTAAAGAAAATTATTTAAGAACCATAGAATTAAAAGGGAGAACTGTATTAGTAACAGCAGGTCCTACGGAAGAACCAATTGATCCTGTGAGGGTGCTTACTAATCGTTCTTCAGGTAAAATGGGCTATGCAATTGCAGAAGCACTATATATGGCTGGTGCAAAAGTGATATTAATTTCTGGTCCCGTTTCAATTACTCCAAAATATGAAGGCATTCAACTGATTAAAGTGACAACTGCATCAGAAATGTTCGATGCATGCCTGCAATATCAACAAAATTATGATATAGGTATTTTTTCTGCAGCAGTTGCAGATTATACTGTGTCTGCCCCTAGTTTACAAAAAATAAAAAAGGCAAACGAAAATTTTGAATTGACTCTTGTTAAAACAGTTGATATTATTGGATCAATGGGGGCTAATAAGGAAAAACGCCAGAAAATTATTGGCTTTGCACTTGAAACTGAGAATGAGTATGAGAACGCAAAAACCAAATTACAGAGAAAAAATGCGGACCTAATTATTTTAAATAAATTAGATAAAGACAATACTTGTTTTAATCAGGATAATATGTCGGTCTCTTTTTTAGATTTAGAAATGATTCATCCAACTATGTCTGTGACAAAAGAATCAATAGCACAGCAATTATTATCTTATATACTTAAAAACTGGATTGCGTGAGTTGGGATTTGAAAAATAAAACAGCTATTGTTACAGGCGGTACTAAAGGAATTGGATGGGCTATAGTGAATGAGTTTCTAATATTAGGTGCTCAGGTAATTGTTATTGCACGTAATAAAGAGGATTTGAATAATTGTATTACTGAGTGGCTTATTAAGGGGTTCAATGTTAAAGGTATTGCTGCTGATATAACTGATTATGATTCCTATGATTCAATATTGAATCAAATTGACTTAACAGCAATTGATATTTTAGTAAATAATGTTGGTGGTAATTTTCCAAAGAAATTTGTAGAATATTCACAGAAAGACATTGAGTCAATCTTCAATTTAAATTTATTTAGTAATATCAGGTTTACGCAGTGTCTTTTTAATAAATTAAGAGCTGCAAATGGTTCTGTTATAATTAATATTAGTTCTATTGCAGGGCTAGAAGATGTTGGCACGGGAAGTTTATATGCTGTTTGTAAAGCAGGTATTATTCAACTAACTAAAAGCTTAGCGGTCGAATGGGCTCCTTATTTAATTAGGGTTAATTCGGTTGCACCATGGTTTACTGCTACTACCAGAATAAATAATTTGTTGCAAGACCAATCCCTTAAAGATTTTGTAATAACCAATACGCCTCTAAAATCGATTGCAAGTCCTGATCAAATAGCTCATGCAGTTAGTTTTTTGGCAATGGAATCGGCTAATTATATAACGGGTGAAACAATTGTAGTAGATGGCGGCTTTTCAACACAAAGAAAAGCTTAAATTTCAAGTAATAATAATTGTTAAAATAAGTTACCTCCTTAGCTGCTTAAATAGTTGAATGAATGCAATTACTAAAAAAGTAAATCCAATTATTCCATTTACCAAGTACACTTTATTTTGTAAAAATGTAGTTAGTTCAGTTCCTAAAATTGCATATAAACAAAATGCCAGTCCTGTTCCTAAAGTGATAGCAATTAAATAATTGATTTGATTAAATAGTTGAGAGGTTAATAGGCCTTTTGATTTTAAAATAGAGGACCAAGCCATCCAAAATGGTAAATGTAGCGGGTTTAAAAAACTAAGTAAGGCTCCCCATAAAATAGGATATTCCAATTTAATAGGACCAGTTGTATTGGATGATGATGCTTTTAATGCAGAGGCAATATAAAGAATAGATAGAGTAATAAGTATAACTATTGAAACCCAATTCAATTTTTTTAATAATGGTTTAAATTTTTCCAATTGAACAATTGCGGTATAGGAAAGCTTTACCATAAGGACTTCTACAAGAATGGCCCCTATTGCAAAATTTAATGCGCTGTTGTAGCCAATTTTGTATCGACCCCTTAATTTTTGGACAAAACGGGTTTAAAATTTGAGACAATATCTGATTTTTTTTCTGTTTTAAAGGGTACGG
>JBKBWE010000377.1:0-2144 GCA_046289145.1 Sediminibacterium sp. | reverse complement strand
AGAAATTAATTGGCGGAAAAAATATTATCAAGTGGAATGTTGGTTCCATGGCTGCAAGAAATTTTCATGTTACTTATGAAAGAAGTTTAACAAAGAATATTTCTTTCTCTTTGAGTTATAGAACCATGAGCAAAGGCGCCCTTCCATTTAAAGACCAGTTTAAAGAAGCCATTAATAGCAATGATATCAACTTAGATAATTTCCAAATTGGCAATACCGCCATTACCCCTGAATTACGCATCTATTTAAGTTTAGGTAGAATGAAAGGATTTTACTTAGCTCCTTATGTAAGATTTGCCACATTCGATTTAGGTGCTCCTATAAAATATACTGCATCTACAAGTCCACTAATTGAGAAAGAAGCGGTATTCAATGGTAAAATTAAAAGTACCAGTGCTGGTTTAATGATTGGTTACCAGTTTCAAATTGCCACCAAAATTGTGTTAGATTTTCAAATCATTGGAGGGCATTATGGAACCAGCAAAGGAGACTTAAATTTTGCATCTGCGCTTAATCCATTTGAAGAACAAGAATTGCGCAAGAATTTAAACGAGATTGATGCAAAACCATTTAAGTTTACTTCAACAGTAAATGCTAGTGGTGCTCAAATTGTTTCTGACGGGCCATGGGCAGGTATCAGAGGATTAAATTTAGGTTTAGGAATTCGTTTCTAAGGCTGTTGAATAAAACAAAACCTGCGCTATTTGCGCAGGTTTTCTAACATATCTTTCGTCATTAAAGACAAATCGTATTGGGGCTTCCAGCCCCAATCTTTATTTGCGACAGAATCGTCAATGCTTTGCGGCCAACTGTCTGCAATTTGTTGTCTTGAATCGGGTTTATACGTCATAGTAAAATCTGGTATATGCGCTTGAATGCTTGCCCCAATTTCTTTAGGTGAAAAACACATGCCCGATACATTATAGGATGTTCTAACAGAAATTTGAGCAGCAGGTGCATTCATTAATTCTAAAGTTGCCCTTATAGCATCGGGCATATACATCATTGGCAAATAAGTATCTTCAGATAAAAAACAGTTGTACTTTTTTTGTTCCAAGGCTTCAGTATAAATTTCAACAGCATAATCGGTAGTACCCCCACCTGGAGCAGATTTGTAACTGATTAATCCAGGGTAGCGAATACTTCTAACATCTACCCCATATCTATTAAAATAATAATTACACCAGAACTCTCCAGCATATTTACTAATACCATAAACTGTTGTTGGTTCAATGACGGTTTGTTGTGGACACAATTGCTTAGGAGAAGTAGGACCAAATACAGCAATACTACTAGGCCAATAAACTTTATGCAACTTTTCTTCGCGGGCAATATCCAATACATTCAACAAACCCTGCATATTCAAGTGCCAAGCCAAATTAGGATTCTTCTCTCCTGTTGCAGAAAGTATAGCAGCCAATAAATAAATCTGGGTAATATTTTGTCTGATTACTTGTACATGCAGCATCTCTTTGTTCATCACATCCATGCTAACATATGGGCCAGTTCCTTTTAACAAAGGATTCTCTTCCCGTAAATCAGATGCAACTACATTATTGTTTCCGTATTGTTTTCTTAAAGCAAGTGTAAGCTCCACCCCAATTTGACCAGACGCACCAATCACCAAAATTTTATCTTTTCTAGCAGGCATAGCAATTTGTTTAGGCAGCAAAGAAACGAAAAAATGAATGACAATTCCGTTACTTTTGTTTTATCTAATCAAGTACAAATTTTATTATATGTTGCCTATTTTTTTGCAAGACTTATTTAAAAATCAGCAATACAATCCAGAATCTTTTTTTCTGATTGCAGGCCCTTGTGTGGTTGAGTCTGAAGAAATTGTAATGGAGATTGCAGATACCGTAAGTAACACTTGTAAACAATTGGGCATCCCTTACGTATTTAAAGCCAGTTATAGAAAAGCCAATAGAACCAGCGCCAACTCTTTCACTGGTATTGGTGATGAAAATGGTTTATCCTTAATTAAAAAAGTAGGCCAAAAATATGGCCTTCCTACCACTTCTGATATTCATGCGCATGAAGAAGCTGCCATGGCTGCACCATTCATTGATATACTTCAAATACCTGCATTTCTGTGCAGACAAACTGATTTATTAGAAGCAGCTGCAATAACAGGCAAAATA
>JBKBWE010000077.1:3839-10236 GCA_046289145.1 Sediminibacterium sp. | reverse complement strand
AAACATCTGATGGACAGTTCACTCCAATAGTTTTTACTCTTTCGTTTGATATTAATAATGGATTGTAAACTGGAACGGGCCTGTATTCGGGAAGAGTGATTTCAATCAATGTTCTAAAAAAAGGACTCACACTGTCTCTAGGTGTAACTAGATAATTGGGCAAGCCACTAGAATTGTAAGTGCCCATATAGGTATAGTTCTGCGCCTGAACCTGCTGGGCACCTGTAAACAGGAACAAAGCAAATAATTGGGATAGGATAGGGCGGTTCATAGCTAAAGAGTTTAATGTAAAATTACTGCATATCATAGCATATGCAGTTCTAATAACGTGCCAAAGCACTAAAAACGTATTAAATACCAACTAATTTGTATGTATTTTTTATGGAAAACTTCATTCGGACACATTGCCTTGGTTTTGTACCTTCGCAGCATCATGGAAATCACCGTAAAAACAGCCCAGCAGTTGCGATTAACTGCAGATGAATTTGAGTTGATAAAGCAAAAAATGGGTCGCACCCCTAATTTTACCGAGCTCTGTGCTTTCAGCGGCATGTGGAGCGAACATTGTAGTTATAAAAATTCCATAAAGTGGCTAAAAACCCTCCCTAGAGATGGGGGTAGAATGTTGGTTGCTGCTGGTGAGGAAAATGCCGGTCTCATGGATATGGGAAATGGTTTTGGGGTTGTATTTAAAATAGAAAGCCACAATCATCCTAGTGCAATTGAACCGTTTCAAGGGGCCGCAACCGGTGTTGGTGGAATCCAACGTGATATTTTCACCATGGGAGCAAGACCAATTGCTTCATTAAATAGTTTACGTTTTGGTAATTTAAAAGATAAAAAAACCCAGCACTTATTGGCAGGTGTGGTTAAAGGAATTGGACATTATGGAAATTGTTTTGGTGTACCTACTGTTGGTGGTGAAGTCTATTTTGAAGATTGTTATCATACCAATCCATTGGTGAATGCAATGAGTGTGGGAATTATGCAGGCCAATAAGATGGTAAGTGCTACTGCAAAAGGTACGGGCAATCCTGTGATTTATGTGGGTAGTGCTACCGGTAAAGATGGTATTGGTGGAGCAAGCTTTGCAAGTGCTGATATTACCCATGATTCTGTGCAGGAATTGCCTGCGGTTCAAGTTGGTGACCCATTTCAAGAAAAGAAATTATTGGAAGCTTGTTTAGAAGTACTTGAAACAGGAGCCGTTGTAGGAATGCAAGATATGGGTGCAGCAGGTATTATTTGTTCTACCGCTGAAATGAGTGCAAAAGGTGAAGTGGGTATGCATATTGATTTAGAGAAAGTGCCTACCCGCCAACAAAATATGAAAGCTTGGGAGCTCCTATTAAGTGAGAGTCAAGAACGTATGTTAATGGTAGTTGAAAAAGGAAGAGAAGCAGAAGTGGTTGCAGTTTTTGAAAAATGGGATTTAAGTGCTAGCACGATAGGACATGTTACAGATGATGGCTTATTAAATTTCTACATGAATGGAACCTTAGAAGCCAGCATACCTGCTTATGAATTGGTTTTAGGTGGAGGAGCCCCTCAATATACTAGAGAGTATACTGAGCCTAAATATTTTGAAAAAATAAATGCCTTTGATGCAACTGCTTTAGCAGATATACAAGACCTTAAAGCAACTGCGGAGGCATTGATCACCTTACCTAATATTGCTAGCAAAAGATGGGTTTATACTCAATATGATAGCATGGTTGGAGCTGCTAATACCAGTACCAATAGCCCAAGCGATGCGTCTGTTGTTCTTGCAAAAGGAACAGGTAATGCATTGGCAATTACGGTTGATTGTAATAGTAAATATGTTTTTGCTAATCCTTATATTGGTGGAATGATTGCAGTTGCTGAAGCTGCAAGAAATATTGTTTGTAGTGGAGGAGAGCCAATTGGTGTTACCAATTGTTTAAATTTTGGTAACCCTTATGATCCTGAAGTTTATTTTCAGTTTGTTCATGCAGTTACAGGTATGGGTGATGCGTGTAAAAAATTCAATACACCTGTTACTGGTGGTAATGTAAGTTTTTACAATCAAAATCCTGATGGTCCTGTTTATCCAACACCAACAATAGGCATGGTGGGGATATTAGATAATATTAGTCAAAAAATGACCATGCATTTTAAAGATGCAGGTGATATAATAGTGTTGATTGGAGCACAGCACAACGATATTGCTTCAAGTGAATACCTACATAAATTAAAAGGGGTACAATATTCTCCCGCTCCATATTTTAATTTGGAAGAAGAATACAATACACAGCAATTGATTAGTAAACTAATCAAAAACAAAAAAATTAAGAGTGCACACGATATTAGTGAAGGTGGCTTAATGATTACATTGTTAGAAAGCGGTTTCAGTGGTGGTAAAGGGTTTAGTGTTCATCCTACTATTGATATAAGACAAGACTCTTATTGGTTTGGTGAAGCGCAAGGAAGGGTAGTTGTTTCGGTTGCAGCAAGTGATTGGGGTGCTGTACATGCCGCTGCTACTGCTGAAGGCATTGCTGTTACTCAATTAGGTACTGTTACTTCAAACGAAGTTGAAGTTGCTGGTAATAGTTGGGGTACAATTGAAGAATGGAAAAATAAATATGATACAGCCATAGAAAAGTTGATAAAATAGCATGAGCAAAGACTTGCATATTATGGTTACTGGAGCAGCTGGCTTTATTGGCAGTTGCATGGTTCAATATTTAAATGAACAGGGCTACCTCAATATTTATTTAGTAGACGATTTTGGTGTTGAAGAAAAAAGAAATAACTGGCAAAACAAACAATTTGTTACCATTATTGAAAGATATAATTTGTTGGATTGGTTGCACCAACACCAACCTAAATTAGATGTGGTAATTCACTTAGGTGCAAGAACCGATACAACTGAATTTGATTATGCAATTCATGAAGAACTTAATTTAGAGTATTCAAAAGATGTTTGGAATTATTGTTGCATCCATTCCATACCACTTATATATGCTTCAAGTGCTGCCACCTATGGTGGAGGAGAGCATGGATATAATGATGATCATGCTATTGTGAGTCAATTAGTACCATTAAATCCATATGGTGTTAGTAAAAATGAATTCGATAAATGGGCATTGCAGCAAAATACGCAACCTCCTTATTGGACAGGGTTAAAGTTCTTCAATGTGTACGGTCCAAATGAGGCGCACAAGAAAAGAATGGCTTCTGTTATTTTCCATTCTTTTAATCAAATTAAGCATACGGGTTTAGTAAAACTATTTAAGAGTCATCAGCCTGCTTTTAAAGATGGAGAACAACTGCGAGATTTTGTTTATGTAAAAGATGTGGTGGCTGTTATTTTATGGATGATGGAAGAAATGGTACAATCAAAATGGTCTAATACCAATAATGGTTTATTCAATTTGGGAACAGGAAAGGCTAGGACTTTTATAGATTTAGTAAATGCCACTTATGCAGGGATGGATATTGCTCCCAATATTGAATTTATAGACATGCCATTAGACATAAGAGATAAGTACCAATATTTTACAGAGGCCAATATGAAGAAGCTACAAAATGTAGGATACACAAAGTCTTTTTATACTTTAGAAGAAGGAGTAGACGATTATGTTCGACAGTATTTGACGACTAATAAAAATTACTAACTAAAATAAAAAAGAGGTTGCCCAAAAAGGCAGCCTCTTTTTTTGAATGTTGATGTTGTATTATAAACGAGCTTTTAAAAATTCAATGGTTTTTTTGTGCGCATCTTCTGTAGCTTCTTTATTAAATGATGGATTACTTGGGTTAGCAAATCCATGATTGGCTTCATAGCGGTGTAATGTTAATTTTTTACCTGCAGCAGCCATATCTTTTTCAAATGTATTCACTACTTCAGGTGATGGGCTTCTGTCTTGGTTTCCAAAAAATCCAATTACGTCAGATTGAAGTGATTTTAATTTTTCCATGTTATTCTCAGGACGACCATAATACATCACCGTTCCAGCTGCTTGTTTACCAGCTAAAATGCTAGATTGTAAACTCCACATTCCACCAAAGCACCAACCAATTGTAAATATTTTTGCTTTAGTTCCTGCATAAGCCAACGCACCTTTTACAATCGCTTCCAATCTTGGGTTGGTTGCCGCTCTCATTAATTTCATTGCACTATCAGGTGTAGCGGCTACTTTGCCATCATACATGTCTAAGGCGATAACATTTACGTTACCTAATTCTGCCGCCAATTTTTCTGCTTCTTGTTTAATTTGGTCATTTAAACCCCACCATTCTTGAATCACAAAAATCCAGTTATTGGTTTTCTTCTTGCTTTTTATAAAATAGCCAGAAGCTTTATTTCCATCTGGGGCTTCAAAACTGATGGTTTCTCCAGTACCATTGGTTAATTTAAATGGAAGTGGATTTTCGTGCATAGCAGCAAATGCCGGAGTCATAGCTTCGTCTCTAAATTGATCTCGAATGTCTGTATAGCAAGCCAAATAGTCTTCAGCTGACCGTATATTTTGTTTGGTTTCGGTATAACGGAAACCCTGAATGGCAATCAATACCACTACAAATAAGGCGAAAAATCGTAATTGTTTCATATATGATGGTTGTTTAAATAAAGACTTGTTCACTTTTCACTAACAGTTTTTCGTCAGTTTGGTTGAAAATAGCTTCGGTATTTTTCTTATTTCATTTTTTAAGCTAGCTTTGTTTGACCTCCGAACTATATCAGTTCAAATTTCCAGGTCCAAGATTGTTTTTTAATTTATTGCAATAAAAGTATTCATTTTATGGCCAAGTATATTTTTGTTACCGGTGGCGTAACAAGCAGTTTAGGTAAAGGGATTATAGCCGCCTCATTGGCAAAATTATTACAGGCCAGAGGGCTTAAAGTAACCATCCAAAAATTTGATCCTTATATCAATGTAGATCCAGGAACCCTAAACCCTTATGAGCATGGGGAATGTTATGTAACTGAAGATGGTGCAGAAACCGATTTAGATTTAGGCCATTATGAAAGATTCCTTAATATTTACACGTCTCAAGCTAATAACGTTACAACGGGTAGAATTTATCAAACCGTAATTAACAAGGAAAGGGCAGGAGATTTTTTGGGCAAAACCGTACAAGTTGTACCACATATAACCGATGAAATAAAGCATAGAATGCTTTTATTGGGTCAAGACGACCAGTTTGATATTGTGTTAACTGAAATAGGAGGAACAGTAGGCGATATTGAAAGTTTACCATTTATTGAGGCTGTTAGACAATTGCAATGGGAATTGCCAGAAGAAGATGTTATGGTGGTTCATTTGACCTTGATTCCTTATTTAAAAGCAGCAAAAGAATTAAAAACCAAACCCACTCAACACAGTGTGAAAATGTTGAGTGAAACCGGGGTTCATCCTGATATTATTGTATGCAGAACAGAAGAGCCTCTAAACAACGATATCAAAAGAAAGATTGCGCTATTTTGTAATGTAAAACAAGAAGCAGTAATTGAAGCAATGGATGCCAGCACTATTTATGAAGTGCCATTACATATGCTTCGTGAGAAACTAGACATTATTTGTCTTAAAAAATTAAATATTACCAACTTTGCCGAACCCAATTTAAATAATTGGAAAGAGTTTTTAGATAAATTGAAATATCCAAAGAGTAAAGTTACCATTGGCTTAATTGGCAAGTATATTGAATTACAAGATGCTTATAAATCTATTTTAGAAAGCTTTGTTCATGCAGGTGCCATTAATGAAGTAAAAGTACAAGTAGTAAATGTGCACTCAGAGTTTATTACAGACGAAAACGTAGCGGAAAAATTGAATGGATTAGATGGACTATTGGTAGCCCCCGGATTTGGTAATAGGGGAATTGAAGGTAAAATTGTTGCAGTAAAATACGCTCGAGAAAAAGGGTTACCATTCTTTGGCATATGCTTAGGTATGCAAATGGCTGTTATAGAATTTGGAAGAAACGTTTTGGGTTTAAAAGATGCGCACTCAATTGAAATGGATGCTCAATCGGCTCACCCAGTCATTAATATGATGGAGGAGCAAAAGAAAATTACCATGATGGGAGGAACCATGCGATTAGGTGCCTATCCATGTGAAGTAGAAGAAGGTTCATTGGCGCACAAAATCTATGGAACCAAAACTTTTACAGAAAGACATAGACATCGTTATGAATTCAATAATGATTATTTAGAGCAATACCAGGCTGCTGGTATGAAGACCAGCGGAAAAAATCCGGCCACAGGTTTAATTGAAATTATTGAATTACCCAATCATCCATTTTTTATTGGAGTTCAATATCACCCAGAATTAAAAAGTACAGTAGAAAGACCCGCCCCATTATTTGTTGGTTTTATTGATGCTGCAAAAAAGTACAATGAAAACAAGAGTAATTTCAAGTCGTCTAG
>JBKBWE010000077.1:0-3829 GCA_046289145.1 Sediminibacterium sp. | reverse complement strand
AGCAAAAAAGATGCAGTCATTTAATTTGGAAATCTTGATAAAATAAAAATCCCCCCATCCAAAATGGGGGGATTTTTGGTGTTTCATGAAAAAAATGGGGGGATTGGTGAAAAAAATGCCCCTTGTATTCCTGAATTGCCGAATTTGTCAGGAATGAAAAAAGCCATTTTATTCATGTTGTTGCTGCTTCCTCCCACTACTTTTTATTTAAAGGGTAATTTGGAAGCAACAGAAACTTTGGCATTTATTCCCACTATTTCGCCCGTAGAAAACCAACCAATTGCAACTGATATAGAGTTGATGCATAGTTTGATTTTGTTGAGTGATAAGGTTGTTGCCAATGTATTTTCGAATGAAACATTTTTGTCTTACGATTCATTAAATGATTTTTTGAAAAAGCATTCTTCATCATTAAATAGTCAAACCTTAAGTATTGCTGTAGCAAAAGGAGCTGATTATATGGATGTAATAAGGGTTGTAGATATGATGGCTAATTTGTCTATAAAAAATTATCAATTGGTACGTTATGAATAAGTGGATCTAATGAATTTTATTTCGGCTTCTTCCACTAATTCAGCTTTTATACTATATGTTCCAGAAGGAAGTAAGTATTTTGCTAGTAAGGGCATAATTTCGATTAAAAGCAATAAAATAATCAATAAATAATACCTAAATGCTACTGCTCTATTCTGTTGTATTAAGTGGTCTAAAGCTTCTATTTGAGTGATGAATCCAGTATTGAGTAATTGGTTAAATGAAGCTTGTTCTTTAGCAATAATGCTATTGATAGATTGAATAGCACTATCTGAATTTTGAATAGTAGCAGTAAACTTTTCTGTTATTGCTTGATAATCATTTGCAGCTTTATCTGCAGCCGCTTTTTTTGCTAAAGCAATATTTTTTAAACCAATTTTTTTAGATCCGCCTGTGCCATCAGTTTCTTCAATAAAACGGTTTCTAGTATAAATCATTTCTTGGTAATACTGATTAATGGTTTCATTGGCTATTTTTTGTTGATTCACCCATTGAGCTCTTTCATACTCATAGCTTTTTATTAGTTCGTTGTTTTTTGTTTTCTTTCTTTTTTCATTATCAATTGAAGCCTGAACTTTTACTTCTTTTTCAAAAAGAAACAGTAATGCAGGTTGTGCCATAAATAGTCCAATGGTAATGGCCAAAAAAAGTCGAAACACAAGTGGTTTCCAACCAAATGAGGTTGATTTTTGAACCCCTTTAATTAAGGCTCGGTCTATAAATAAAATTAATCCGCCCATGAAAACCCCTAATATTAATGCCAACCACCAAGCCGAAACAACGGTGCTAAAAAAGTAAGACCATGCCAAGGTGGCAAATCCCCAAGTGCCTAATACCAGCATTCCAATAATGGAATGCCTGTTTCTGTCTACTACCGCATCTTTTACTAACGCGGTTTCGGCGGTACTAAGCCACCATAAGAATTGTTCCCGGCGGTTGGGATGATAATTTTCCTGCATAACTATTTTTTTTAATGGTTAAGGCAGGCACAGGTTGTTTTTTGGTTGGTTGGGGTTGGTTGGTTGGAAAGACAAAGAAAAGGTTTTTTTTGTTAGGCAAACGTTACCTTTGCCGCTCAATAAAAGTTTGTATGAAGACGGACAAAAATACGGTCATTGGTTTTGTGTTGTTGGGTATCCTGATGTTCTTATATTTCTGGTATACCAGTCAGCAGCAAAATGCCATTATTGAAATGAAGAAAAGAGAAGAAGATTCTCTAGCTAAAGTGGCTGCTGCAAGAATGAAATTGGTAGATACTGTAGCTTTAAAAACAGACTCATTAAAAAGAGATTCAGCTGTTAGGGTTGCTGTTGCTGGAAATTTTACAGATGCAGCTGTGGGAAAGGTGCAAGAAACTGCTATAGAGAATGAATTGGTTAAAGTAAGCTTTACTAATAAAGGTGGTCAAATTAAATCGGTAACATTAAAAAATTATAAAGACGCCAATAATCAATTGGTCGTTCTTTCTAATAATAGCAGTATTTCTTATGCAATTAATACTGCACCGGCGCAGTCTGCCACCATTGAAAATTTGTATTTCACTCCAACTGAGCCTATCAAGAATGCCGATGGGTCTCAAATATTGCGTTATACACTTACTGCCGCAAACGGGCAGTCTATTACGCATGAATTTAGCTTGCAGCCTAATAGTTATAAGATTGGTTGGAAATTGGGCATGAATGGAGCAGGGCAGTTATTGACCAATAGTGCACTCAATTTGAATTGGACGGTTGCTACACAGCAAATGGAGCGTACATCTCAGTACGAGCGTCAGGTCTCAAATATTTGTTTTTCTGAAGACAATGAGTTTGATTATATATCATCTAATACAGATCATACTTTTGAAAAGCCTGCGCAATGGGTTGCCGTAGTTCAACAGTTTTTTAATAGTACCCTTATTGCAGACAACTCATTTAATAGTGGAAGTATAAAATGGGCTAGGGCAACAGACTCATCACGAAATTTGGCTACAGCTACTAGTACATTGCAAATTAAAGTTCCTACAGCAGCCAGTATTTCTGTTCCGTTCCATTTTTATGTAGGTCCTAACGAATATGAAATTCTTGCTAAGCAGGCTCCAGAAATGGATAAAATTGTAAATCTGGGCAGAGATATGTATTCGTTTGTGCGTCCAATAAACAAATACATCATTATGAATGTGTTTGATTTCTTTGCATCATTTGTTAAGAATTATGGTTGGGTTATTTTGTTACTGACTTTATTTATAAGACTTGTTACTGCTCCTTTAACTTATAGTAGCTATTTAAGTGGTGCAAAAATGAAAGCCTTACGTCCTGAATTGGATATTTTAAAAAAGAAAATGGGTGATGATCAACAGGGCTTTGCAATGGAGCAAATGAAATTGTTTAGAGAAGCTGGTGTTAATCCTTTAGGTGGATGTATTCCTGCCTTATTACAAATTCCTATCTTCTTTGCACTATATAGCTTCTTTAACTCTGAAATTGCATTACGTGGACAAGCTTTTTTATGGAGCGAAGACTTATCTAGTTTTGATACAATAGCCAATCTTCCATTTACTATTCCTGCATTTGGAAATCATATCAGCTTATTTACTATAACTGCCGTTATTACCAGCTTTTTAATTTCCATCTACAATATGAGTATGACACCTACACAGGACAATCCTGCGTTAAAATACATGCCATACATTTTTCCATTTATGTTGTTATTTATATTTAACAGCTTACCGTCGGCATTAACTTGGTATTATACTGTTTCTAACTTAGTAACTTTATTATTGCAATTTGTAATTCAGAATTATATAATTGATCACGATAAAATTCTAGTGAAAATTGAGGCAAAAAGAAAAGCACCTAAAACCAAAAGTAAATGGCAAGAACGCTATGAACAAATGGTAGAAAGTCAGAAAAAAGTACAGGAGTTAAAAAATAAAACCACTAAAAAATAATTTGTTATGCGCTACTTATTGAACATGGTCTTTTGTTGTTGTTTGGTAAGTAGCGCATCTGCTCAAACCCGCGTAGTGGCTGAATGTACGGTAAATTATGCCATAACCGTAAACAATGAATCTCAAATTGATAAAGATGCTGTTTCACTTTTAAAGCAAAGCGGTAAAACAGTTTACATAAAAGGAAATAATAGTCGGTCCGATTTAATTAGTCCCTCATTTACACAATCACTTATTTATAATAAGGCAAATGGCAACGCAGTAATTTTAAGGGAAATTGGTGCCAATAAATTTTTAACTAAAATTGATGCAGCTAATTGGTTAAAGCAAAATGAAAAGTTTAGTGATATGCTCATTCAGTTTACC
>JBKBWE010000376.1:0-2157 GCA_046289145.1 Sediminibacterium sp. | reverse complement strand
TACTAGAATTCCACAATCACCCACTACCAAATTGCAGGAAATTATTGCTGATGCCGATTTAGATTATTTAGGAAGATCAGATTATACCCATATTGCCTCAAAATTATTTGCTGAATTGAAAGTGCAAGATATACTTCATGAAGAAGCTGAATGGGTTAAACTTCAAGTGTCATTTATTAAGTCTCATCACTATTTTACCAATTTTAGTAAAGTCAACAGAGACCCTGTTAAACAAAAACACCTACAACAACTTATTGGATTATAGTATTTCTCTTAATGAGCGGCTTCTTTGGATAGCTCAAAAATTTTGTGATTCGCATCTCTTAGTCTTTTACTTAAGTTTTGCATGACTGCTTTCATTACTTCTGGTCTGCAATCAATTAAATCAAAAAAAGGTTCTTGGTTAATTTTATAAAGTATGCAATCTGTTAAAGAAGTAACATCTGCAGACCTGGTTTCTGTATCTAACAAAGATAATTCTCCAAAATAGTTTTTCTCTTTAAGTATGGCCAAGGTTTGGTTTCCTTTATGCACTTTTACGCTTCCTTGGAAAATGATATACATGCAATTCCCTATTTCACCCTCAGAAACAATATTAATATTGGGTTCTACCGTTTGCTCCTCCATTAAATGTGCAATTTCTGCAAGAATTGATTCAGGTGTCTCTGAAAAAATAGAAACTGCTTTTAACAGCAGAACTCTTTCAATTAATATAAGTCTTTCTTGATTGGGATTTTTCATTTGTTTACTGAATGACTGGTTGCTTTGTAAAATATAAATTCTGCTGTATTTTTTAATACTTCATTTTTAGATAATGTAAATGGTCGTATAAATTCAGGGGCTAAAAAATTATTTTTTCTGTTAATACTATAGAAAACACAAGACTTTGTCCAACAGGTAAAATGATAGTTCACATCGTAAATAATATTTTTGGCTAATGCTACTTCAGAAACTTGCTGAAAATGATAATGATGTTCTAACTGTAAGCATTTGTCGTTGATAGGAGAGTTCTCAAAAACAAGTGCAAATAAACCAGCAAAGTCTTTGTGTACTTCCATTTGCACCAATTCTAACGCATTCGCAATAGACTCTTTTGTGTTTAAATTAAAGCCAGTCTTTATTTTTAAAATTGTTTCTGAATCATAAATATTGAAA
Source organism: Sediminibacterium sp. (assembly GCA_046289145.1). Taxonomy (GTDB): domain Bacteria; phylum Bacteroidota; class Bacteroidia; order Chitinophagales; family Chitinophagaceae; genus Sediminibacterium. The sequence goes on along the minus strand of JBKBWE010000376.1, from coordinate 1,002 downwards.
AACCAATACAAACATTTTTGCTTAATATTTTTCAACTCCATTTCTAATGCAGATGATAGGGTTGGGTTGGTATTTTCTAGGTATCTTATTTGGAATAATATTTCCACAGCAGCATTCAAAAGCTTGGTTATTTCTTCAATTATTTCTGTTTCAATTTTATTGGATTTAGATTCAATAGCAAATAAGCTGTTTACGATGGCATCTGAATTTTCGGTAAATTTTTTTAATAACTGTTCTAATAGTTCCTTTGATGATTCTGTATTTATTTTGCCTAATAAATTTATTAATTTTCTCGATTTTGGCCCCTGACAGTCGCTCACTAAAAGAATGGATTGAACGTAGGGAATTGATTTTTCTCCTATTTTTTCTAATGCTTCAATAATTTCATTGTCCTGCTTTTCATATTGATAATCATCTACTAATTTGAAGATACAGTAAGGAGTTGCAAGCAAAGCTGCTGCATGCCTTGCGGCTGATTTGACCAACTTATCGTTGCAATACATCAGTTCAATTACTTTGTGCTCAAAAGATACAATCCCCAACTTTCCAATAATCTTTAAGGCATTTATTTTATGTTCGTTCTGATGAAAGTGAAGCTGATTGTATAGCACAGCTTCTACTTCTTCTGGATTGGTTTTGCTTAAAATGGGTAAACTAGATAAAGTAGCTTGGTAGGCTATATCAATATTAGCATGCGTAATAAATTCATTGAAATTGAAGTCTTTGTCTAAAATAGAAATAGCAGTAATGATTTCTGATTTGATATGATCTTGCGATTCGTCGTATAAGAGCTCTTTCAGTTTTGAAAGTAAGGTGATTTCATGATTGTTTTGAATCATTTCTAAAGCAAGAATTTGCACATGTTGCGAAAAATGATTCAGCCCTGCAACTAAAAATTTTTCTTTATCTACAGCTTGTCCGTTAATTAGTTTTAGTACCGATATGGCTTCAGTTTCACTCCCATTGGTTAATTTTTCGAGCAAATAAGCCAATGTGTCTTTA
>JBKBWE010000076.1:0-10304 GCA_046289145.1 Sediminibacterium sp. | reverse complement strand
ATTTTCTTGGCTATGCAAAGCCTGCAACAAAAATCTATACCAATAGATATTTTGACGGTGGTGGAAGAATTGAAAATGCAAGAAAAATTAGATTTGATTGGGGGTCCTTATTTTGTTACAAAACTCACCAACTCAGTAGTTTCTACTGCTAATATTGATGCACATGCTCGTATTGTACTGCAAAAATTTATTCAACGTGAGTTGATTAAAATTAGTGGTGAAATTATTGGGGATGCTTATGAAGAAGGTACTGATGTTTTTGATTTGTTAGATGAATCAGAAACCAAGATGTTCAATATCACCAATAACTATTTAAAGAAAAACTTTGAAGACATTGGTGGGGTTTTAATTGAAGCCATTACTCGTATTGATGAACTCAGAACTAAAACAGACGAAATTTCTGGTGTGCCAAGTGGCTTTGCTTCATTAGATAGAGTAACCTATGGTTGGCAGCCTACCGATTTAATTATCTTGGCTGCAAGACCTTCTGTGGGTAAAACGGCTTTTGCCCTGAACCTCGCTCGCAATGCGGCTTTGCATCCAACTAAACCAGTAGGTGTTGGTTTCTTCTCCCTTGAAATGAGTGCTGCTCAATTGGTGCAGCGTATTTTAAGTGCGGAGAGTGAAATCAAAATGGAAAAAATTAGTCGTGGTAAATTGGAAGACTATGAGTACCAGCAATTACACAGTAAGGGGATTAAGAAATTAGAGAATGCACCTTTGTATATTGATGATACGGCTGCCTTAAATATTTTTGAGTTTCGTGCGAAAGCCCGTAGAATGGTGAACAAGCACAATGTGGGCATCATCATTATTGACTATTTGCAATTGATGAGTGGCAGCAACGATAGAGGTGGTAATCGTGAGCAAGAAATCAGTAATATTTCTCGTAACTTAAAATCGTTGGCCAAAGAATTGAAAGTGCCCATAATTGCACTGAGCCAGTTAAGCCGTGCGGTGGAAACCAGAAAGGAAAGTAAAATGCCTCAATTGAGTGACCTTCGTGAATCGGGTGCCATTGAACAAGATGCAGATATGGTAATGTTTATTTATCGTCCTGAATATTACGAAGTAAACAACAATGAAATGGGCGAAAGCATAAGCGGTGAAACCCATATTCGAATTGCCAAGCATAGAAATGGTTCTTTAGAAACCATTAAACTTCGTGCAAAATTAGAGATCCAGAAATTTGAAGATATGGATGCGGAAGCAGGTCCGAGTAATTGGAAATCGGTTGGCCCAACATCCGCTTCTCAGGGTAATGGAGAAACAGCATTCTTTATTCAAAAAGGAAGTAAGATGAATAACTCCACTGATTTTGATGAAGGTATAGACAACGATCAACCTTTCTAGTAATATTTCTATGTCTATTCCCTTTTTTTACGAAGCTCAATTGCCTATAACCCCTGGTTTGTTTACACTTTCTGAGGAGTCTAGTAAGCACTGTAGTATTGTTTTGCGAATGAAACCGGGAACAAGTATTGCATTAACCAACGGTCTTGGATTAAAATGTATGGGTGAAATAGTAGCCGCTGACAAAAAAAAGACCGTAGTTCAATTATCTGCTTTTGAACAAACGCCTTCACCCAATACTAAAAATAATATTGCTATCTCTTTTGTAAAAAATGCAGCTAGAATGGAATGGTTTCTAGAGAAAGCCACAGAAATTGGTATCAGTGCCTTTTATCCTTTAATTGCAGATAGAACAGAACGAACCCATTTTAAAAAAGAACGTTGGGAACAAATTTTGGTATCGGCTATGTTGCAAAGTCAACAAACGTATAAGCCAGTATTACACGATCCCGTACAGTTTAAACAGCTGATTCAACAACCGCTGAAGGGCCAACTACTTTTAGCACATTGTGAACCTGGTGAAAAAATAGCCATTCAATCAATAAATCCAGCTGTTAATACTATGTTACTCATTGGCCCTGAAGGAGATTTTACTCCCAGCGAAATTGAAATGGCAGCTAATGCAGGGGCTATTATGATAAGTTTAGGGAATACCCGCCTTAGAACAGAAACTGCTGGAATTGCTGCTGCAGTGCTTTTACAGCATAGATAATCATTATACAATTTGTACCTTAGCAATATGCGTAGACCTTTCATTTATTTTTGGAGTATTGTTTTTTTATTTACCTACGCTTGTACAAGTAGTGCAAAGAAAAAAGCGCAACGAGATCAATCTATCAACATAGCCAATTCTTATAATCCGCTTTTCTTAGATAGTATTTCTTTGGCTCAATTTATTCAAGCTAATGGTTGGGTAAAAGAATTTGAACAACAATTCATTGATTTTTATACCGATCGTAACTTTGAATATGCTTGGTTTGATTCTACTGGTTTATCAGAACAAGCACACCATTTTTATAATTTACAAAACGATCATATTGCGCGTTTACCTGATAGCAGTCTTTTCAACAAAAGCTTTCACGACTTATATAATGTGTACGCCAATAAGCCTGCAAATGCGATTAAGGAAAACAAAGACGTATTAAATACAGAGTTGCTTTTTACTGGACAATTTTTTAAGTATGCTGCCAAAGTGTACAAAGGGGCAGATGTAAATTTAGCCGATTTGGGTTGGTATATTCCTCGTAAAAAAGTGAATCTACTTGCCTTATTAGATTCGGTAGTGGAGAAAAAATCGAATACCCCCATTAATTATGCTCCCGTTAGCTTGCAATATCCTAGAATGGAGAAATGGTTATTTCGCTTGATAGAAATGCAAAAAAAAGAAATAGTTGATTCTTTGCCGACTATCAAAAAATCATTGCGCAGTGGAGACAGTAGTGAGTTAATTGGGAGAATTAAAAAGCGGCTTACTTTTTTGCAAGAAGATCCGCTCAGCAACAATAATATATTTGATACCACGATGGTATTGGCAGTTAAAAAATTTCAGGAACGTCACGGTATTGATGTGGATGGCATTATTGGAAATAAAGTAATTGCCGATTTAAATATCCCACTTAAAAAGAGAGTAGAACAGTTGCTTATTAACATGGAAAGGGCAAGGTGGATGCCTCCACAACAAGACAGCACGTTTGTTTTAGTGAATATTCCAGAATTCAGATTGCGTGTTTTTGAACAAGGCAAAATTGCTTTGCAGATGAATGTGATTGTGGGCTCATCTGCCAATAACACTGTTATTTTTAATGGCAACTTACAGTATGTAGTATTTAGTCCTTATTGGAATGTTCCAGAGAGTATTGTTCGCAACGAAATTTTACCTGCCATCAGAAGAAACCCTAGCTATATAGCCAAACACAATATGGAAATTACCAATGCCAATGGAAAGCTTCCTCAAGTAAGACAAAAGCCGGGTCCTAATAATGCTTTGGGTAGAGTGAAGTTTTTGTTCCCGAATAATTTCAGCATTTATTTACACGATACTCCCAATCGAAATTTATTTACACAAACCAATAGAGGGTTAAGTCATGGTTGTATCAGAATTGCGGAACCTAAAAAATTTGCTGAATTTTTGTTGCGTGACCAACCTAATTATACTAGTAAATCCATTGATAGTTTAATGTATTTAGAAAAAGAAAAATGGGTTACCTTAAAAAAGAAAATCCCCGTTTTTCTGGTGTATTTTACTGCTTGGGTAGATCAATCGGGTGAGTTGCATTTTAGGAGAGATATTTACAAACACGATCAAAAAATGGCTGAAAAATTATTTCAAAAGTAAAGAGAAGGGTATGCAAATAGTAGAAGTAAACGAAGCAGAACTGGTCAAAGATTTTTTGGCAGTTAATGCAATCATGAATGGAGAGAATCCTTGCTATATCCGTGCTTTAGACAATGAAGTGAATGAAGTGTTTGATCCTTCAAAAAATAAAAATTTTAAATGGGGACAAGCCAAACGTTGGGTTGCTTTTACAGATAATGGAGAATTAGTTGGTAGAATTGCAGCTTTTACTAATGATCGATATATAAATAAGGGTACTGAATTTAAAACAGGTGGAGTTGGATTCTTTGATTGCATTAATGATCAAGCAACTGCCAATTTATTGTTTAATACAGCCAAAGAATGGTTAAGCACTATGGGTATGGAAGCCATGGATGGTCCTATTAATTTTGGTGATCGAGATAAATGGTGGGGCTTAATGGTGGAGGGGTTTAATAAAGAACCCATGTATGGGATGTCATTTAATCCATCCTACTATGAAGCGTTGTTTGAAGGGTATGGTTTTAAGAATTACTACAATCAGTATTACTACTACATGAATGTAGACGATCCATTGCCTGAAAAATTTCCAGAACGTTATGCTAAGTTCAATGCTAAGCCAGATTATTCTGCCAAGCATGTAAAGCTGAGTGAACTAAATAAATATGCTGGAGATTTTGCTGCAGTGTATAATGCAGCATGGGCGCAACATGGAGAGGCCAAGGAAATTACCAAAGAACAGGTAATGAAGTTGTTTAATAAAATGAAGCCTATCATGGATGAGCGAGTAGTTTGGTTTGCTTATTACAAAGACGAGCCCATTGCCATGTTCATTAATATTCCAGATTTAAATCAATATTTCAAACATTTTAATGGACAGTTTGGACTCTTCCAAAAATTGCAATTATTATGGATGAAATGGAGGGGCACCAATAAACGATTAACCGGATTGGCTTTTGGGGTTGTACCAAAATACCAAGCTTTAGGAGTAGACAGTTACTTAATTTATGCAGCTGGTTTGCATTTACAGGGAAAGGGTTGGTATGAACAATACGAAATGGGATGGGCTGGTGATTGGAACCCTAAAATGGTGAATATTTACAAAAGCCTTGGAGGAACGCAGAGCCGAAGAATGGTTACTTTCCGTTATATATTCAACGAAAAATATCCTTTTGAAAGGCACCCCGAGATGGATTATAAATAAGTTATATTGCAGCAATTTCTATGGATAATTTTATAGTATCAGCACGTAAGTATCGTCCCCAAAACTTTAATACAGTAGTGGGTCAACAACATATTACCACTACACTAAAGAATGCTATTCGCAATAATCAGTTGGCGCATGCATTTTTATTTTGCGGACCAAGAGGGGTGGGTAAAACAACCTGTGCCCGTATCTTGGCTAAAACCATTAACTGTACTAATCAAACTGCAGACGGCGAAGCCTGCAATACTTGTAATAGTTGTGTTTCTTTTGATGCAGGTACTTCCATGAATATTCATGAATTAGATGCGGCCAGTAATAACTCGGTGGATGATATTCGCGCATTGGTAGAACAAGTGAGATTTGCGCCACAAGCAGGAAAATACAAAGTATATATAGTAGATGAGGTTCATATGCTCAGTTCAAGTGCATTCAATGCATTTTTGAAAACATTAGAAGAACCACCTCCTTATGCCATTTTTATTTTAGCAACTACAGAGAAACATAAAATTTTACCGACCATTTTAAGTAGGTGTCAAATTTTTGATTTTAAAAGAATTACCAACAACGATACTGTTGAACACTTACAAGAAATTGTAGACAAAGAAAAAATTAATGCAGAGAAAGCTGCCCTGCAAGTTATTGCCCAAAAGAGTGAGGGTTGTATGCGAGACTCTTTGAGTATTCTTGATAAAATTGTCAGCTTTACCAATGGAACGGTAACTTATCAAAATACACTAGAGCATTTAAATATTTTAGATGAGGATTATTTTTTTCAACTGCTAGATTGTATGCAAAAGCAGGATATGGCAGGAGCGATGCTGCTATTTGATCAAATTAACCGCAAAGGATTCGAAGGTGACTTGGTATTGAATGGTTTTGCGGAATTTATTCGTAATCTGCTTGTATGTAAAGATGCTAAGTCGGCTTCTTTATTAGAAGTGGTAGAAGGAATGCAGGCAAAATATATTCAAGTTGCGCAGCAAACTTCGTTAAGCTATTTGGTAAGTGCTTTAAATATTTTAAACGACACTGAAGTCAATTATAAAATGGCACGCAATAAGCGATTGCATGTTGAGCTTGCATTAATTAAGCTCAGCTTTTTGCAACAAGCCATTGAACTCACCACCGATAAGGGAACTGTTGTTAAAAAAAAACGAGTTGACGGACCTATTGCTTTTAAAACAAAAATGATTCAGTCGCTGGCGCCACCAGCTCCACCTACATTACCTGGGCAAGCTGCTGTGAAGCCAAGCAGCAATGCATCTCAGCCTTCTGTCGCCCATTTGTCTAGCAGCACTCCAGAAGCCAAACTGTTTGTTGCGAAAACCGCTGCACCCACACCTGCACCTGTTGGTACAATTAAAACTGGGCCAAAGAAATCTTTATTAGAAGCACTTAAAGAGAAAGCGGGCAGTAATTATGAAATTGAGGAAGTTAAAGAAGCTATGCCATTAACCCAGGAAAGCCTGCGTGCTTTTTGGGATGCTTATATAGTTCAATTAGAACAACAATTAAAACATTCAGCGGTAGGCACATTTAGAATTGCCAGCCTAGAAATAGAAAGCGATATCCATTTTACCGTTCGCGTTTCAGCTGTTACTGCACAGAAATTTATTGAAAGTGAAAAAATGGTTTTGATAGATCAATTACAAACCCAGTTCAATAACAGGGCCATTAATTTTACCATTTTAGTAGAAGAGGGAGAGAAGGAAGACGTGCCATTGCATATGCGATTAAACAGTAAGCAAAAATTTGAGCGCATTGCCGAACAATATCCATTGGTTAGAGAGCTGCGCGATAAACTGCGATTAGAAATTGATTATTGATGCTTATATTCATGTTCCAATAGTCAATCTATGTTAAAGTCTTATTTCTTTATCCTGCTGGCATTATGCTCAGCTGGTGTATTTGCACAGCCTCATTTTTCTACACTTACTTTTGAAGAAGCTGCTAAAAAAGCTGATAAGGAAAAGAAATTAGTAATGCTGGTAATTACATCGGAAAAATGCGTTCAGTGTAATGACGTTGCCGAAGCAGGATTGGTGGCTGCAAAAAATAGTATAGATAGCAATTGTATTTTAATTCGGCAACCTCGTTTTCCAGTTGAGTTTAATGTAGCAAATTCTATTTATACAGTACCTAAAGATTTTTTTGGTATTATTTGGTTTGATGCACAGTTGAACATTTTACAAATATTACCTTCAAGCTCTACATTGGCATATCCCTATATTCAAGGTATTCAAAGTGCTATTGCAGAAATGCGTGCAAATACTGGTTCGTTTAAAGAATTGAAACAAAATTACTATAACAAAGTTGGTGATTTTGTAGTGATTCGTAAGCTTGTAGACAAAGTATTAAAGATTGGATTTGAACCACATCCCGATCTTATTGACGAACTCACACAAAAAGCACCTGATGATTCAGCAACTGCTATTACTTTTCTTCAATATGTTTTGAGATGCGCACCTATTGTTGGTTCTATAGCACAAAAATTTGTAGAAAAGCAAAAAGATAATTACATGATAGCTTGGTATAATATGCCTTTGAGAGAACGTCAGGTCATTAATAGTAGAATTACCTTTAAGTCTATCAATAAAGCAATTGAAGATAAAAACCTCCCTTTTGCGTATCAAGTTGCTGCATTTAGGCAAAATACTTTTACTACCGATAAACCTGAAGAAGGGCCTAAAGCCAATATGCAGCTAATGCTTACCTATTATAAAGGCGTTAATGATACTGTTAATTATATGCGTAATGTATTTTCTTTTTATGAACGTTACTTTATGAATATAAAGCCTGAAGATATTCGCAAAGAAGATTCATTGGCGCAAATAAAGTTGCTCAAAACTGCTAGTTCGGGAATTCCTCCTGAAATTTTTGCTCAAATTCCTGATAGCATTCATATTAAGTTAAATAAAACCGCTCCTGTTCAAGGCGTACAACGTAATATGATACAATTTACACCCCGAGGACAATTTTATGCCAATGCGTTGAATGAAGGCGCATGGGATGTATATACTTTTTCTAAAAATCCTGCATACTTAAGTAAGGCCTTATTATTAGCTAAACGAGGATTAGAGTTTTATGAATCAGCAGAATTGATAGATACTTATGCAAGGTTACTATATAGAACAGGCAATAAAGTGGAAGCCATTAATTGGGAAGAAAAAGCCATTAAACTAAGATCTACTATGCGTTTTTCTACTGCAGCATTTGAAACAGTATTGAATAAAATGAAACAGGGCGAAGTAAATATTGATTAAGGTTTTCTTTATTTATTTTTTATTACAAGTTGGGCATACAATAATGATCTGCTCGGCAAACTTGGGGCTGATACTGTGCTTCTTGCCATTTACTTCAATATCAATTTGATTATCGTAAGCTTGTTTTGCTTTTACCTTGATGGGTTGGTTAATAGATAGGCCTAATTTATCTACGTATTTTAAAAATTCTGCTGAATTATCTTTTACACCTACCATTTTACATTGATGCCCTACTAATTCTTCTACTAAGGTTTTACGGGGAAGAATATTGAGCTCGCCCTTTGCATTGGGAATTAGATCACCATGCGGATCTGCTGATGGATAGTTTAGAAACTGATCTAATTTATCAATTAATTTTTTACTTTGTATATGTTCTAACTGCTCTGCAACTTCATGCACTTCGTCCCAGTTAAATGCTAACTTCTCGTGTAAAAAAGTTTCCCATAATCGGTGCTTTCTTACAATCTCAATAGCTCTTTTTTTACCCTCTTTGGTTAAAGAAGATTTACCATAGCGTTCGTAATGAATAAGCTTTTTATCCTTCAGTTTCTTCAGCATATCGTTTACTGTAGCGGGCTTTACGCCTAAGTGGGTTGCAATTTCATTGGTACCAGCTTCGGTTTTATCGTCCATTTCAATGGTTAGCTTAAAAATGCCTTTTAGGTAATTTTCCTCCGTATAAGAAAGTACTTGCATGCCCTAAAAATAAGTGAAAATCCAAATAAAATTTGTTAGGCTAGTCTAACAATTATACTTTTACGTTCAGAAAGATGAAATTTTCGGCAATTATATCGGTCATATCATTGATAATAGGCAACAGCTTTAGCACTTTGGCACAGCTGCCTGCCGATACTTCTCGCTTGCTCAAACCCATGCAAGCAGAGTTGGCTGAAGTTGTAGTTACAGGCACTTTAAAAGAAGTGAAAAGAGTGGAAAGCCCTGTTCCTGTTGAAGTTTATTCAGCTGCTTTCTTAAAGAAGAATCCTGCCTTTCATATTTTTGAAGGGCTACTCCATGTGAATGGGGTGAGGCCGCAAAGCAATTGTAATATTTGTAATACAGGTGAAATCAGAATCAATGGACTACCTGGTGCTTATACCATGGTGTTAATTGATGGAATGCCCATAGTGAGTAGTTTATCTACGGTTTATGGTTTATCGGGTATACCTGCTTCCATGGTAGAGAGAATTGAAATAGTAAAAGGCCCTGCATCTACTTTGTATGGGAGTGAAGCCATTGGCGGATTAATTAATGTGATCACTAAAAAGACAGGAACCGCTCCTCATATTTCCGCAGATATGATGGCAACTACCTGGGGTGAACTCAATACCGATTTAGGTTTCACCAATAAGGTGGGGAGCAAAGCCACCGTGTTAACTGGCATTAATTATTTCAATTACTGTAATCCCATCGATAACAATAAAGATGGATTTACCGATTTGACTTTGCAGCAACGCGTTTCTGTTTTTCAAAAATGGTCAATTCAACAAAAGCAAAACAGAACCTTGAATCTCGCTGCTCGATATTTTTATGAAGATCGTTGGGGCGGGCAAATGAATTGGAACAAGGGTTTCCGAGGAACAGATTCCATTTATGGTGAAAGTATTTATACCAACCGTGTTGAGTTATTGGGTAATTATCAATTACCTACTACTGAAAAAATTAGTCTTGCTTTTTCGTTGAATCACCATCACCAAAACAGCATGTATGGCAATACTTTGTACATGGCCAAACAACAAGTAGGCTTTGCACAAATGGTCTGGGATAAAGCAATTGGCAAACACGATTTTTTATTGGGTACCGCATTGCGTTATACCTATTACAACGACAATACCCCTGCAACAGGTTCAACAGATCGCGCAAAAATGGGAACAGCCCCACAGCGAATTATTTTGCCAGGCATTTTTGCGCAAGATGAAATTAGTTTTAACGAGCAACACAAATTATTAGTAGGACTACGATACGATTATAATTCGGCGCATGGAAATATTTTCACGCCACGCATCGCTTATAAATACACGATTAATAACCAACAGTTTCTTCGATTGAATATGGGTACAGGCTTTAGGGTAGTAAATTTATTTACTGAAGACCATGCGGCATTATCGGGTGCAAGAAAAGTAGTATTGACTGAACAACTCAAACCTGAACAATCCTTCAATATCAA
>JBKBWE010000075.1:0-10327 GCA_046289145.1 Sediminibacterium sp. | reverse complement strand
GAACCGTCGATAAAGTTTTCTTCTATAATGCTGTTCGGGCTTCCGCTTACTGAAATTGCTCCAGCCCCTAATGTTTCAGTTTGGTCTGAGTTTAGGAGCGTGTTAAAAATCCTGTTTTTGCGAACGGTGGAATTATTAGACTGCATCAGATAAATTCCCATTCCTTTCACTGTTTTGTTCGGAAAATACTCTCCGATATTTCTTACGGTATTTCCTTCGATGAAAGTATTTGAAAGGGTAGTATCAAAATATTGGGATTCGTACGCCAGAATTCCGTAATTACGGCAGTTAGAAACCGTATTATTCTGAATAATATTGTGACGACCGTGACCGATAATGCCAATTCCTATCTTGATTCTAAAGCCTCCATCAATATCATTGTCTTGAATAACGTTATTATTATGCTGATAGCCTTCACCGGAATATCCCAGCATTATTGCAGCTTCATCTCCGTTTTTTCCCAAGTCAAATGCAGGATTACGGAAAATGTTATTTTTAATTAAGTTATTGCTGCAGCCTTTTGTATCGCCGCTTGGGTAAAAAAATATATTATTCCCGCTGATATTTTCAAAGGTGCAGTTTTTAATAACGCAGTTTGACGCGCCATTCAGCAAAACACCGTAGCCTGTGTAGTAATCTTTTGCGCTTTTGCCATTGCCTTTAATGGTAGCACCGGAAATTGTAAAATTAGAGTGTGTGACGAGAATACCGCTATTAATTTCCGATGAAAAACGAAAAACCGCACCAGGCACACATTCTATCATTGTGTTTTCACTTTCGCTTCGTAAATTACCAGCAAAGTTGTACAATCCTTTTTGGAATTTTAATTTTAAAAATTTGTTGGTCTTAGTTCCAAGCAGGCGCTGTACCTTCGCAGTCTGATCTCCTGCACCAGGCACTACATTCATAACCAAAGTATCCTTAGGCTGAGCGAAAGTCAAAAGACTTTTTATTAAAAAAACGACAATAATAAAACTGTATTTTATCCGCATTTTAATTAGGATTTTGTCATGCTGTTTTTTTTCTTTTTATCAAGTTTAACTTGATTCAATCTATTATATTTACTGATTCTTTTTTGTAATTCAATTTGAGACTTAATGAAAATTATGCGTGAATTTATTTTTTTTAAAAGTTTTCTCGTCTTTAGGCTATCGTTCTCTCCATGGATTCTTCTAAAATGCGTTCTTTCGTCGATATGTAAGTTTGAGTGAAGAAGATTTGCAGCCATCGCAATCCACAAATCATGGGATTCAACGTAATCGGCAATCGGCATAATGACATCTTTTAATTCCTTTCGGAACGCCATGCCGCATCCATAATAGCCAGCCCTTCCTAGATAAATATCGAGGATGTTTTTACTAAATTTTTTTGAATCTCGAGTAGAAATTTCGCACATTTTAAATTCTATTCGATTGCCATATTTATTTATATAATGCGAGTTATCACTAATTAATAAAGCATCCTCTTCAAAAAAATGTTTTTTAAAAACTTCAACTTTATTGGATGACCAAATATCATCTTGATCACACATAAAGATTAATTCATTTCGACACAAAGAAATTATCCTTTCAAATGTCTTTACATGTCCCAGGTTTTTTTCGTTTGTAAAAGATTTGATCTTTTCGTCACTAAATGACTTAATAATTTCTACAGTTTTATCTTTAGAACCATCATCCACTATGATAAGTTCATCACTATTAGATAATTGCGGCAAAATTGATTTTATTTGTTCAGCCACATAGTTCTCTCCGTTATATGTAGCCATACCTATACTTACTGTCATAATGCTATTGTCTTAAGTGCTAAAATTTTATAATCTAAAAACTCTTCTACTGTCTTCTTTGCGCCCTCTTTCATTAAAACAAATCGTTCTTGATCATTTACAATACCCCAAACTGTTTTGGCGAAATATTCAGGATTGATATTCTCTACATTTACTTTTACCAAATTATTATGTCGGTTAAGATATTCCATATCCTGACCGCCAGAATCACCTGCAACAACAGGCAAACCGCATCCTATCGATTGCTGCCACAAAACAGACTGGCTTGCAGGATAAACCGCAATATCACTACATAGAAGAAGTTCGATGGTTTCTTCTAAATTAAGCCACCCTGTAAAAGAAACATTTTTTCCTTCAGCCAATTTATTAAGATAGGCGCCAAATTCATCCGTAAAGGCTTTGCCGAATACTACTAAATGAACATTAGAAGGCAGTTTCTCCATCATTTTAATGGCAACATCAGTCCTTTTAATTTCGTTTAGTTTACCGCCTGTAGCAATTATTATTTTATTCGCCGACAATCCGAATTTTTCTCTTGACATTTTTCTATCTGTTTTATCCTTTATTTCATTAATCAGTGCTAAATCGACGCCGAGTGGAAGAAGCTCCATATTTTTTTCCGGTATGGAATAAACTTCTTTTAAAAATCTTATTCCTTCGGGAACGATGGGATATATCTTATCAATATGTTTCAAAAATTTGTGTAAATATCCCTTTCTGATTACTTTGTGCAGAATGTTTATTGAAAGCCAGTTCTTGCCACTGTTAGAATAATCCGCGTGATAATCCATTATTATTTTAAGATTTGGCTTGTATTTTTTCTTCCAATTTACAACTTCATGCATATTGAAACTTATATCATGAAAAAACACTAAATCCGGCGATATGGATTTTAAATGTTCTGTAAGATTTGGAAACCTTTTTATTCTGTTCAGTAGATTGATTCTGTAAGGAAACCGATAAAGTTTTTCTCCATTTTTACCCCTGTAAATTTTCAGCTGTTTATTTTCAATTTTTTCTTCATCAATATATTTAAATACATCCGTATTGTGGGAAGTAAAGACAAAAACTTCATGCCCCAAATCAATATATTTCTTTGCAAGAAGTGGCTCCTGATATAATTGACTATCATCGTAAAAATCGACTATAAATGTAATTTTCATTTTTTTAAATTAGCTATGGAAAGGATTGATAGAAATGCTCCTCCTGACAATAATGCGGTAAAAATAGAAGTATTGAGAAACATACTTATAAAAGGAAGGAATAGCAAGATGACAAATAATTTATTTTTTTTGTATGATACTACATCCAAAATACGCAGTACTAATAACATGAGCAGATTGGCCAGAATGCAGCCCAATATTCCCGCTGCCGCAATGCCATCAGTAGCCCAAAAATTAGCATTGGCATTTAATTTAGGATCCCAAAAGGCTCCTCCAATTACGACATTATTAGCAATGCTGCAATAGTTACCTATATTTACATTTAACATCTCACAATCGTATCCGCAAAACGAGTACTTTCCCATACTGGAGTTTATAAAAGATGTTCCAGATTCTAACTTTGAAGTAAAGTGTTTAGAGAATTCAAAAATGCAACACCACGTAGCTTTTTGAATAATTTAGCATATATATACGATACTTTCATTGATTTTGTTTATTATGTTGTACTCTACCATTTATATTAATTGTCATCGCAAACAATGGCCAGAACAGTAAGTGAGTAGTGATTGAACCCGTGGACAAGCACGAAATAATTTCCATTACTAATATAGCTCCAATCCAATTTAGGTGCGGGTATTTCATATAACCAATCGCAGTTTTGAAACTTTTAATGAAAAGAACAGTCATTAAAATCCCACCGAACAATCCCAAAGCCATCAATGATTCTAAAATTAAATTATGGGGGTAAGTACCACCGACAATGGTTTCTATTGAATCTCCTAATAGTGGATTATCTAAAAATTGTTTCCAAGCTGAATTAAAAAACGATGCCCTTAATCTATCACTGTCATTAGAGGAAAATCCTGTTTCCTGTAATCTATCGAACAGCAGTGAAGTAACATCTAAATAATTTGGAAACAGGAATGCCAAAATGATAAAAATAATACATAACGAAATCAGGCTCCGCATTTTAATAAAATTTCTATTTGTGAAAAAATATATTAAAATAGTAATGCACAACTGTAACAATGGCCCTCGAGATCCTGCGGTAAATATATTAAAAAGACCTAATAGCATCGCTATTAATAAAAATACTTTTACCCATATTTTATTTTTATATTGAAGAAGATATACTAAACATATAAAAATTAAGACAGCAGCACTTCTCCCAAATGAAATTGTATTTAAAGAGGGGTTTGCATCTGCACGAACTAATACATCATCAGGTACATCCAACGGATTAGTCATGACATTATAAAAACCTAAAACATTAATAATAAACAAGAAAATTAATACATACTTTCTTACACTGAGTAAAGTAGTAACTGAAAAATAGGAGGTACATGCTAATATCGTGAGTATTATTATTGCGCTGAAAGACCAGTATTCAATCAATGGGTGGTTTATAACCCTATCGCTTAAAGCAGTATCATGGAAAAGTCTCAGTAAATAAAAAAACCAAAATAGAAATATGAGCAAATGCCATTTTTGAATTCGGATTTTATTTTTTACTATTACGATAAGGGTTAATAAAAAAAGGAATATTCGGAAAGCTACTGTTACAGGTCTAGATTCTGTGAGCCCATAGAAACTAGGAAAGAAAGAAATTAATTCATATCCATATAACGTTAATACTAGAAAAATAAACTGAAAGCTATTGAAACCCTCCCTATTTTTTGGAATAATATGCATGAGCGGTTATAATTATATTCTTTGTTTTTTCGATAATTTTTTTGAATAATACAAAAGTACGATATTAAAAATGATCGAATTTGTTGAAAATAAAATCAACGACCACGATGGACTATTGAAAAAATATTTCCCACAATATATCATAACTGCACCAGCTAGGGCATTCATCAACTGCAACCACATCAATAATTTTTGTTTTTCACGCACATAGAACAGGGTATTCAAAGGGGTGGCTATAAACTCAACAAATAAAAATACTGAGATAATCCTTGCAAATGTACCCGCCTGTAGCCATTGTTTACCAAAAACAACTTCAAAAAGAATAGGAGAGACTATAAATAAAAATAAATAACTGGGAAGTGACATATAAAGCAACTTTTTAAAAGTAGAATTATACAACCGCATACATTCTCCTTTTTCGCGAATTTCATCTATAGCTTCATTACGGAATACATTCCCTATAGACTGCGTAATAACAATATTTGGGAGACGAAGCATCCTGTTAGCCATTGAAAAAAGGCCTACAACCGTGGCTCCATAGAAAACACTAAAAACAATAGGAATAAACTGTTGACTTGCCGAAAGAGATAGATCTGAAAATATCATATAACGAGGAAAAGAGCTATAATGGATTGCAACCTGTTTTATTTCCTTCTGCTTTAAGACTTGAGAGAAAATAGTTGTATCCCTTAATACAAAATAGAAAATAGCAGCTACTATACCCACCAAAAGGGCCCATATCATTCCGGAATGTAACCCTAACAAGCCAAAAACAATGCTTGCAAATGCGGTGCTAATTACTTGTAAACTATTTGCAATAGTAATTGATTTATATCTTTTATATCGTTGGTTCCAATAAGATAATGCAGAGTAAATAGCGATGCACAAAATATAAAAAGGTGCGATATAAGCCTCTTTATAAGAGAGAAACCCTGTTGGATCATTTATTTTGAGAACTTCCCTTAAAACAATAATGGCCAAAAAATAAAAAACAGAGACATAGGCTCCAATACAAAAAATTAGCTTAACAATTTTTTTAGCCTGATTATCGTCTTCCGGCAATCCTATTGCAAACTCATAGCGCCCTGTGGACACTATCGCTAGAAAAACTGTAAAGCTTGTAAAGATAGAAAGTACCCCAAAATCTTCTACTGTAAACAACCGAGATAAAAGAGGGGAGACAGCAACAACAACAATCTGACTTATTATAGTTCCGGCTGCTAATGTTGTTACATTTCGAAGAAAGTCATTCTTCGCTAAATTTCTTAGTCTTTGTCTCAAGATTTACTTCTTTGCCGAATTTTTCAATGCGTATATCCTTTCGATAATATCAACCACTTTCAATCCTTCCAAAGCATTGGTAGTAATAGTATTTCTGCCCTTTAGTACATCTACCACATTTTCGATGATGTAATGGTGGTTGGCTGCAGAGCCTTTGTAGACCCCGTAATCATTGCCCGGGTTGGTAGGCGCCAGTTTCGGCATTTCGTAATCTTTGATGTGGCAATATTCTACTTCATTCATATATTGTCCTCCCACTTTAAGAGACCCGTTTTCTGCAATTACCGTGATGCTGCTCTCAAGGTTTTTATCCCAAACTGAGGTAGAATAATTTAAAGAGCCCATTCCACCGTTTACAAAATCGAACGATACAAAACCGGAATCTTCAAAATCCGTTAAATTTACATGATTAAAATCTGCAAATTTCGCCTGTATATTTGTGATGTCGCCAAAGTACCAGTACATCAAATCGATGAAGTGGCTGAACTGTGTGAAGAGCGTTCCGCCGTCGAGGTCACCTTTGCCATGCCAGGATTCCGGTTTGTAGTAACGGTCATCCCTGTTCCAGTAGCAGTTGATCTGCACCATGAAAATTTTGCCAAGCTTCCCCGATTCCAAAAGTTCTTTAAGCCAAACACTCGGAGGTGAGTATCGGTTCTGCATTACACAGAATACCTGCTTATGCTTCTGCAGGCCTTTAAAAATCAATGCCTCTGCATCTTTTTTATGAAGCGACATCGGTTTTTCAATTACCAGATGCCTCCCTGAATCCAGAATTTTCATACCCTGTTCCGCATGGAAACCGTTGGGACTGGCCACATTAACCACATCAATCTCCAGATTGGAAGCCAGCAAATCTTCCAAGGAGTTAAAAAACGGTACATCATAATTTTCGATGCCCAGTTTGTCCTTGTCTTTTACATCCACCAAAGCAACGAGTTCACTTTCAGGATTTCTGGAAATCATTTCGGCGTGGCGCTTCCCGATGTGCCCGCAACCAACTACTGCAAATTTTATTTTATCAACCATCTGCTTTTTATTTTTTTAAATTTTTGAAACTTTACCGTCTTCAAGCCTGTATTTTTCCTGACTTACAGCACATACCGCATTTCCGTCTTTATCAAATTCGAGCCTGCTGCCAAATTCACTCATCCAGCCAATCTGTTTGGCCGGATTTCCTACCACAAGAGCGTAAGGAAGAACTTCTTTCGTTACCACGGCACCAGCACCGATGAAGGCAAATTCGCCGATATTGTGACCGCAAACGATGGTGGCATTGGCACCGATGGAGGCACCTTTTCCCACATGAGTTTTGAGGTACTCATTTTTACGGTTCACGGCACTTCTGGGATTAATGACGTTGGTAAAAACCATTGACGGTCCCAAAAAAACATCATCATCACAGGTAACGCCTTCGTAAATTGAAACATTATTCTGAACTTTAACATTCTTTCCCAAAACCACTTTGGGAGAAATCACTACATTCTGTCCAATATTGCATTTTTCGCCCAGCGTGCAGCCCGTCATCAGATGGGAAAAATGCCAGATTTTTGTTCCCTCGCCTATGTTGCAGCCCTCATCTATCACTGCGGTTTCGTGTGCAAAGTAATCAGCCATTTTTATGAGTTAAAAAAGTTATTAATTTCAGTAATGATATAATCCTGCACTTCCTGATTGAATTCCGTGTGCACCGGCAAAGATAACACTTCTCTGCAAAGTTGTTCCGTCACAGGCAGGGAGAAGCCTTCATTTACATACTGCTGAAACGCTTCCTGTTTGTAAAGTGGCAGCGGATAATAAATCATGCTCGGGATATTTTTTGCGGAAAGGAATTTCTGAAGTTGATCTCTTTTTCCGTCTTTCACTTTCAGCGTGTATTGGTGGAACACGTGCGTGGAATTTTCGGCTCTTACAGGAATCTGAAGCCCTTCGATATTTTTCAGGCTGTCATCGTAATAGGACGCCATTTTATTCCTCGCTGCAGAATATTCGTCAAGATGCTTTAATTTCACCTTCAAAACAGCCGCCTGAATCGTATCCAGCCTGGAGTTACAACCTAAAACTTTATGGTAATATTTCTTTTCCTGGCCGTGGTTGGCAATCATTCTGATTTTCAATGCGAGTTCATCATCATTGGTCATCAAAGCACCGCCATCCCCATAGCATCCTAAATTTTTGGAAGGGAAAAATGAAGTGCAGCCAATGTGTCCGATTGTTCCCGTTTTTTTTGAGGTTCCATCCGCAAAAGTGTAATCTGCTCCTATTGCCTGCGCGTTGTCTTCAATTACAAAAAGGTTATGTTTTTCAGCAAATTTCATGACCTTCTCCATATCCGCACTTTGCCCATACAGGTGAACCGGAACAATAGCTTTAGTATTTGCTGTTACATATTTTTCTAAATTTTCAATTTCTATATTGAATGTATCGCCATCTACATCTACCATTACCGGCTTTAAACCCAGCAACCCAATGACTTCTGCCGTTGCTACATAAGTAAATGCAGGAACGATAACTTCGTCTCCCGGCTTCAAGCCCAAAGCCATCATTGCAATTTGGAGCGCGTCAGTTCCGTTAGCGCAAGGAATCACGTGTTTTACCTGAAGATAGTTTTCAAAATCTTTCTGAAATTCCATTACCGCCGGACCGTTGATAAACGCTGTGGCATCAATGCAGTCCTGGATTCCCTGATTTACTTCGTCCTTTATTTTTTCATACTGACCTTTGAGGTCTACCATTTGGATGTGTTTCATATTTAGAACTTTCTTTTTATAATTATAATGCGAGGGCGCTGATGGTTTCCCCAATTGACAGACACGATGTCGCCGCCGGTGAGGGTGCATTTCTCACATGTATCACATTGCCACTGTGGATGATATCGAAATCATCGATCAGTGTGCCGTCTTTCCTCAGCGCCTGTGCTCTAACCCCGGAGCCGCCCGGAACCAAATCGTCTTCCTGAATTTCCGGGATTAATTTTTGTAAGGCTTTGGTAAATGCGGCTTTCGATAAGGAACGGTATATTTCACCCAAACCTGTTTTACCGTACTTCGCTGCAATTTTCCAAAAACCGGGATAACCGAACGTGTCCAAAGTTTCTGAAAAATTAAAATCCGAGAATTTGTAACCCTCTCTTTTAAAAGCCAGTACGGCGTTCGGGCCAGCTTCGATATTTCCGTCTACCATGCGTGTAAAATGCACACCCAGAAAAGGAAAATTCGGATCCGGAACGGGATAAATCAGATGCTTGACGAGATGTTTCTTTTCGTCTTTAATTTTATAATATTCGCCGCGAAACGGTACGATGATAAAATCTTTGTTGGCGGTCGTCATATTTGCGACTTTATCGGAATAGAGCCCGGCACAGGAAATCACTTTTTTTGTCTGGAAATCGCCTTTGTCGGTTTCCACGGTAATTTCGGACCCGTCTTTAATATTTTTCACCTTATGATTAAAACGTACTTCGCCGCCGAGTTCTGTAAAAAGTTCCCTGATTTTTTCTGCAACTGCCGGATAATCAATGATGCCCGTTTGGGGAACTTTAATCGCCTTCACACCTTCACAGTGCGGTTCTATTTCTCTAAATTCTTCCCGTGACAGGTATTTTAAATTTTTAAGTCCATTGGCAACACCCCGGTTGTAGATATTGTCGAGTAAGGGCAGTTCTTCGTCCGACGTTGCGACAATAATTTTGCCGCATAGATCGTACTTAATGCCGTAATTTTCGGCAAATTCGATGACAGACTGATACCCAGAAATACAGTTTTTGGCTTTCAGACTTCCCGGTTTGTAGTAAATTCCGCTGTGGATGACGCCGCTGTTGTGTCCCGACTGATGTTGGGAAACACCACTTTCCTTTTCCAAAACCAAGACCTTGGAAGCAGGATTGTTCAGTTTAAGATGGTATGCCGTAGAAAGCCCCACTAAACCCGCACCGATAACGACGTAATCGTACATCATAATCTTGAATCTACTAAATTTCTTTCCAGAATTGCTTTAACATCAAAAATCACCGATTTTTCTTTTTTGAGATCATCAAAATCGAGCGCTATAAATTCGTTGTGAGCTACTGCCAAAAGAATGACATCATATTTTTTTCCGGCGGGAATTTCAGTTAAAGTCTCTACACCGTACTCGTGTTTCACTTCATCGCGGTCTGCCCAAGGATCCCAGATGTCAACATTCAGCCCAAACTGTGACAGTTCATTATAAATATCCACGACCTTTGTATTGCGAACATCAGGACAGTTCTCTTTGAAGGTGACTCCCAGAATCAGGGCATCGGCATCTTTAACCCAAATCACGCAGTTGAAATTTTTTGAGATAAGTCTATGGGGTAATCCCAAATTCCGACGAACCATTTTCTGCGTTTTTTGGTGAGTGCAATCTTCAGTTTGAGTGTGTCACCTAC
>JBKBWE010000375.1:0-2167 GCA_046289145.1 Sediminibacterium sp. | reverse complement strand
AAATATGGTTATGCAAATACTATTCACTCATCACAAGGTATGACTGTTGATAATGCCTATATTGTGGCGAGTGAGAACATGAATGCTAATTTAACTTATGTTGCTTTGACCCGACATAAATATAATGTCGAAATTAATTATTCTGCTATGTCGTTTACCACGAATGAAAAAGAATTCGTTAAACGTCCAGATGGGAAAATCTCATACGATCAGAATTACAATCCTGTTGAAAAAGAAGTTACACCTTTTGAAAACTTCAAAAAAGTTCTAGGACGATCAGAAAAGAAAGAATTTTCTACAGACTTCACTTTAGTAGACAAGCAAGAAAAATTGATCAAAGCATATCTGCAAGATCACCGCCACCATATTGAAGATAAGCGGGAGATATACGGAATTAACTCGAAGATACATGCTTTAACTTCAGAGAATCGTACATTCACGAAGGAAGAAATTGTTACCGAGGTTCGTGCGAATCTTAAATCTAAATCTATTTTAGGTGATGAGATCGGTAGCATTAGAGGTATGAAAATTGCAAAAGGTGAGCTTCTCAAACTTGAGGAAGGGTTACAGATCAAGACTGGATTCTTTAAGAAAGAAACCTTTGAGAAGGGAACAGAATTAAAGGTTCTTGATGCCTACAAGATGAAAGATAAACCAATGATTAAAGCTCGAATCAATGATATGGAATATGAGATTCCATTTGAAAAACTTTCTGTTAAGTATTCAGATCGGTACTTCACAGAGTTTAAAGATCAGAGCGCACACCGTTTTACTGCCCGCAATAAAACTGAAGTTTATAGCGAGTACCGTGAGCAGTTATTGAAGCAAAAGATTACTGCACCGGAAGAAAATTTGAATGCTCCTAATCACAAGATGAAGCTGCAAAGCAATCTTAATACTACCCCTAGAAATACACCTAGAATCTAACTTCACCTGGCATAAGCAAGTGAAAATAACAAACCATAAAAGACTTTTTAATGAGTAAAGATGATCATGATAAATTTGTATTATTCCTGATAGTTGTAGGCTTTATCGTGTTAGTTGTTTGCGGTCTTGCGTGGCAGGGAGCAGGCATCTTTAACTTGCCTTTCACAGTGATGCTATGGACTATCATTAGATTAATTATCGTGGTATCGCTTGTATTTATTACTGGAAAATTCGGTCTATCAAGAGAGTTTACTTTCCCCGCAGCAGCAGTAGGTTTAGCTTTTAGTTTATTCCCTGTCCTTGATCATATTGCGTTAGGTTATTCTGCTAAAAATTTCTATGAAACCACTAATTTTATGGGGCAAACGGTTCGGGAATTTGGTGCCAGTAAAATTACGGTCTGGTGGGGTTCGATTTATGCCAAAATAGCCTATGCTAGCCTTGCAGGTTTAATTGGATATGGTGTTAAGGTCGCCACTGATGATTAAAAAAGAAAAACCAACTTGAAGTTGGTTTTTCTTTGGTTCTAAAGAAGATCAGTAATTAGGGTTTTAGTACTTTTCTGATTTTATCTATGTTGTTTAGCATTTCAGGCAACCCCCCATCTGTTATTAGGCTGTTCAATGCGTAGTTTGCATTGATATGCTTTAATCCTTTTTGCATTTCAGTTGTTGTTATTGGATTACTAGCTATTGCATAAAATCCTCTCTCTGATAAGAATCTCTGATTATATTTTTTCTGAAGTTCTAGTGGGTATAGAAATATCGAAGTTGATACTGTTGTTTGATATTGAGTAATCATGCCCACTTGAGAAATTTGTATACCAGCATTAGCGGCTTTTAATTTTTGACATAATTCATCGTATTTTTCAAAGTTCCATCCTTTTTTTTGTAACTCAATACTTAGTTCTTCATCTTGATTTGTCTCTAATAGGCATTCTGCATAAGTATTACAACTAACTAAGAGTGCCATTATATAAAGGAGATTTTTCATTATTTACCTAAGTGATACTTCATAACCTTCAGTATATTAGCTTTAATTATCAGTTTCTTCAGCAAACCTTTTTCTATAACGGCATAAGCTCATATAAGTAATACCGAAGTCTTTAGCTATTTGAGTGTAACTGTAATCAGCAGCTTTATTCTTTAAGGCTTCTTTTAGATTTTCTAATTTTTCATCCCTGATAGCAGGCTTTCTACCTTTATAAACTCCATTTTCCTTAGCCCTCTCAAGACCCTCT
>JBKBWE010000374.1:1867-2168 GCA_046289145.1 Sediminibacterium sp. | reverse complement strand
CTACTACCCATCCAGACACCCCCTATCCAGACCCAATGATTGATTTACGCTTTAACCATTTAGTGGCTTTTGCAGAAGCCTGCATACATGCAAAAAAATGATAAAATTATGCGAAGCAGTTCGTGTAGGTTTAATTACTTGTAATTTGCTGTATGTTTCCGCGCAAAATAATTATAGTGGTATTACTGGCTTTGTTTTTTTATGAAAGCAATACCGTACAAGCCCAAACTCCAGCCAATAAAAGCCTATTAGACGAAGCAGAAAAAATATTGTCAGCATCTGCATATACTATATTAAATGG
>JBKBWE010000374.1:0-1857 GCA_046289145.1 Sediminibacterium sp. | reverse complement strand
TCATTTACGCCTTTCTCTATAGCCAATCTCCAAAAGAAAATTTTTGGATAAGATTTTTTTATCTAGGAATGAGTCTTTTCACTATTGTTTTGATTCTTTAAAAACCATTTCTAGATTGTATGCTCCCGACAGTAGTTTTAGAATTATTACTTGGCAATTAATGAAAGACTTTAGTTATTACCGATATAAGGGAGCTATACAAATGAATACCAAGGATGGCTCACTAAAATTAATACCATTATACGACGGTGCAGATTTTACAGAAAACCCCTATGATTCCATTAGGACCAATCAAAACTGGATTGGCGCAGTCTATTATAATATTATTCAAAAAGAATACAACAATAAGAAATACTATACCTTATTGGGCTATGATGAAAATGATGCAAGAAGTACCAAAAAGTGGATAGAAGTATTGCATTTTGATTTAGAGGGAAAGCCCTTATTTGGGGGGAAGTTTTTTAATTATCCCAATGATAACAATAAGCCCAAACAACCGGTTAGTAGGTTCTGTCTAGAGTTTAAAAAACAAGCCAACGCTAAACTAAACTACGATGCTAAACTAGACCGAATTGTATTTGTAAAATTGATCAGCGAGTCTAATGAGCCCAATAAAAAGCATACCCTAGTGCCATACGGCACGGTAGAAGGCTTTAAATGGGAATACGGACGTTGGGTATATATTCCAGAATACGAGGCGGTTGAGCCTGATTAATCGAGCTTTAAAACTGCTAAGAAAGCTTCCTGAGGAATTTCTACGTTACCAATTTGGCGCATACGTTTCTTTCCTTCTTTCTGCTTTTCTAATAGCTTTCTTTTACGGCTGATATCACCTCCATAACATTTAGCAGTTACGTCTTTACGGATGGCACTGATATTTTCTCTTGCTACTACTTTAGCTCCAATGGCAGCTTGAATGGCAATTTGGAATTGTTGACGAGGCAATAATTCTTTCAATTTTTCGCAGAGTTTTCTGCCAAAATCGGTGGCCCTACCTCTATGAATTAATGCACTCAATGCATCTACTTTTTCATTGTTCAACAAGATGTCCATTTTAACAATATCCGCTTCACGATGATCAATGGGGGTATAATCAAAAGAAGCGTACCCTCTAGTAGAGCTCTTTAATTTGTCGTAGAAATCAAATACAATCTCTGTTAAAGGCATTTCAAAAATCAACTCAACCCTGGTTGGCGTTAAATAGCTTTGATTTAATAAAATACCACGTTTGCCTAAACATAAGGTCATGATATTGCCAATATAATCAGGCAATGTAATGATCTGTGCTTTAATAAAAGGTTCTTCAATGCGATCGATTTTAACTTGATCAGGCATTTCAACCGGATTGTTTACTAAAATCTTTTCACCCCTGGTTGTAAAGGCATTAAAGCTTACGTTGGGTACTGTGGTGATTACGGTTTGATTGAATTCACGCTCTAATCTTTCCTGGATAATTTCCATATGCAATAGACCTAAGAATCCGCAACGGAAACCAAAGCCCAATGCTTGTGAAGTCTCTAATTCAAAAGTTAATGAAGCATCATTCAATTGCAGTTTGTCCATGCAATCTCTTAATTCTTCAAACTCATCGGTGTTTACTGGGAAAATTCCTGCGAATACCATTGGTTTTACTTCCTCAAAACCATGTATCATTTCGCCTGGATTATTGGCCAATGTAAGGGTATCTCCCACTTTCACTTCTTTGGCATTCTTAATACCAGTGATAATATATCCCACATCCCCTGCACATACTTGATCTTTAGGCGTCATCGTAAATTTAAGCACCCCCACTTCATCGGCTATATAATCATTTCCAGTTGCAACAAATCGAATTTTATCTCCCTTCTTTAAGGTACC
>JBKBWE010000373.1:0-2190 GCA_046289145.1 Sediminibacterium sp. | reverse complement strand
GAAGTATTGGCTGGGGTGGCTATTATTATTGGATGGCGTATTAAATTATTCAGTTGGTTATTATTGATATTGATTGTATTCTTTACCTTCTTAACGGGCTATGCGCACTATTCAGGTAATATTAAAACTTGTGGTTGCTTTGGTGATTGTCTTCCTTTAACAGCTGCTCAATCTTTTTACAAAGACTTATTCTTGTTGATACTGATTTTATTATTAGTAGGCTTTCAAAAACAGATCAAATCTATATTATCCAATGCTTGGGCATTTACATTGGTTGCCTTAACCTTGGTATTGTCTACCGGAGCACAATTGTATGTTTTAAAACATTTGCCCTGGGTAGATTGCTTGCCTTATAAAGTGGGTAATAATATTTTACAGAAAATGGAAATGCCTGCAGGTGCTACAATGGATAGCATGCAGATTGTATTTGAATACCAAAAAGAAGGAAAGACCATTGAATTTGATCAAGATCATTTTCCTGAAAATTTTGATGATAGTTATATTTTCATTAGCCGTAAAGACAAACTGGTTAAAAAAGGTAACGGACTTAAACCAGCTATTGTAGATTTTTCATTGAAAACGCTGGATGGCTTTGATACTACTCATGCTGTTTTATCAAAAAAGGGTAAGTATGTATTTATATTAGCCAAGGACGCCAGTAATATAGCACAATGGAAGAAAAAAGTGAATGACGTTTTGAATAATTACCGGTTTAGTGAAAATGGTAATCCAGTGATATTTGTTTCTGCAGAAGGGGCAAAAATTAAAGCAGAATTCCCTGGTCATATTGTACTTAATTGCGACGCAACTGTTTTAAAAACTGCTGCCAGAGTTAATCCTACTTTCATGTATATGGATGGTGCCAGCATTCTTAAAAAGTGGAGTTACGAAGAGGTATATAACCAATATTCCAAGTATTAATTCCATTTGTTTGTTTGCTATGATTGAACGAACTTAGTGTACTAACAACACAACCATGAGTAGCGTTAAAAATATATTAGATAAAAAGGGCCCTTATTTCAATGGAGTTGCCTCTTCTTTAAAAGTTATTGAAGCATTATCTCTAATGAAAGCAGAAAATTTGAGCTATGTCATTGTAAAAGATGGAGGCAACTTTAAAGGAATTATGACTGAGAGGGATTATGCACAAAAAGTAGTGTTATTGAATAAAAATTCTACTGATACTACTGTGCAAGAAATCATGACAGTTGGATTGCCCTCTGTTTCTTTGGATACTACTGCAGAAGAATGTATGAAGTTAATGAATCAACACAAAACGCGTTACTTGGTCGTTTTTGACGGCTTTGAATTTAAAGGTATTATTACCATTCACGATTTAATGCGTGATAGCTTAGAAGCAGGAGATGAGTTTTCTGAACCAATTTATTAAGGACTAAATTATTGTATCACCACTTCGTTAATCAACTCTTCTCCGAAAGCTTCATTAATTCTTAAAATGATTTGTGGCTTTTGAAAAGAGAGTTCATTTTTAAGTGGGCCAATATTGGTATGGATAAATAATTTTTTCTGGATAATTTGAATCTTGTCGGTGTATTTGGCCACTGTTTTTCCCATCAATTGTTCCCAAATATCTTCAATTTGTGCAGCTCGGATGCCCTTTTTTAAATGGTTCATCCCCTTCAAATTCTTTAGTGCGTCTCCAATTTTCATCTCTGCCATACCTTAAAGTTAAGTGTAATTTTATAATAAGATTAATTGATATGGGCTACCTGTTTGGTCTAATTTGTCTTTGATTCTATCCGCATGTGTATCAGTAATAAATACTTGTCCAAAATGATTACTACATACTTGATCTAATAAATGAGCCATTCTGTTTTCATCCAATTTTTCAAATACATCATCCAATAATAAAATGGGAGGGATGCCAATCGTCATTTTTAAATATTCCCATTCAGCCAACTTGATGGCAAATAATAAACTCTTTCTTTGCCCTTGAGAAGCTTCCGTTTTGAAAGCGCAATCATTTAAGTAGATACCTATATCATCTCTATGCACTCCTCTGGATGTTCTTTGTAAAATTGTATCTTTCGGTAAGTTTTCTGATAGAATATTCTGGTACCTTTTCTGTTCCGTGTGCAGATCCACCAAGTTGGTTATCAAAAAAGTGAGCAATGCTCATCACTCTAATTCCGGCATCAAAAAACTCATTGATATTGTTGATGTCATTTT
>JBKBWE010000372.1:0-2200 GCA_046289145.1 Sediminibacterium sp. | reverse complement strand
TACTGCAAACTTTAAATGAAGCCCCAAGATTAAGAAGTGGGGTACACGATCATGAAGAGGAAGTAGCAGAATGGGATCGAGTACGCGAAAGAATGTATACCGTCTGTGAAATTGCAGCTGAGAAAAATATTGGTGTTTTAATTGATGCTGAAGAAAGTTGGATTCAAGATCCAATTGATCGTTTGTGTATGGAAATGATGGAAGTGTTTAATAAAGACAAAGTGATTGTATATAATACCATTCAATTGTATAGACACGATCGCCTTCATTTTTTACAATTGTCTTATAAAATTGCCAAACAACAACAATTTAAATTAGGCATCAAATTGGTAAGAGGTGCGTACATGGAAAAGGAGCGTGAAAGAGCGGAAGAAATGGGTTATGGATCGCCAATTCAACCAACAAAAGAAGCCACTGATGCAGATTTTAATGCAGCGGTAAAATTTTGTTTTGAACATTTAGAAGACATTTCAGTAATTATTGCTTCCCATAATGAAAAAAGTAATTTGCTGGCTGCTGAGATAATGCACGAAAAAAACTTACCCCATAATCATCCCCACGTACATTTCTCTCAGTTGTATGGAATGAGTGATAATATTACTTTCAATTTAGCTAAAGAGGGATTTAAGGTGAGCAAGTATTTGCCATTCGGCCCCATCAAAGATGTAATTCCTTATCTTATGCGCAGAGCCAAAGAAAATTCAAGTGTTGCTGGACAAACCGGACGTGAATTATCTTTAATTAAAAAGGAATTAGACAGACGAAAGGCTTAATTTTTATTTGAACGGTGCAACCCTTTTTTACTTTATAGACTCTTATATAAAAATGGTTTATGAAGAAAAGATGGATGTTTTTAATTGCTTTAGGTTTTACCCAAATAGGGTTTTCCCAAACTGAAAAATCAACTTACCAGCATTTTAACAAAGGAAAATCGTTTTGGGGAATCGGAATTTCTCCTGTTTACTCAGATATGATGGGTTCCTACACCGATATCTCCATTACAAAAGGGAATACCAATTTGGGGATTTTATTAGCACCCATGTATGGCAAATTTGTGCAGCAAAACTGGATGATAGGAGTGATGGGTATTGCTGGAGTGCATACTGAAAGAAGAAGCTATTTAACTTATCCTATCACTATAGGTCCTGGACCTAGTTTGCCATCTGTAGATACTAAAAATATTGATAATAGTATTGATATAGGAATTGCCCCAATGACTCGTTATTATTTGTCTTTCAATAAACGAAATTCAGTTGCTTTTTTCTTACAAGCCGCATTGCCAGCTGTCTACAGTAAGTACAATAATACGCTTAGGTACGAATATCCTACTGGAGCCAAGGACGAGTTTAAATTTATGAGTGATCAATTTTCTTTGCGAGGTAGCATTGGTTTTGGTTTAAGTGTTCAGGGTAAATTTGGCAGCTTTGATACCCATGTAAGTAATATGGGCTGGTTTTTAAGCTTTAACAAATTAATTCAAAAAAAATAGGGGAATAATCACAATTTCTGCACAGCAGTGTTTAGGGCCGCAAAATGCGGCCTTTTCGTTGTTAATTTGCGTATGCAACAGTATCATGATTTATTAAAACATATTTTAGCTAACGGGGCAGCAAAAACGGACCGAACTGGAACGGGCACTATCAGTTGCTTTGGTTATCAAATGCGATTTGACTTAGCAAAAGGATTCCCATTGGTAACAACCAAAAAATTACATTTAAAAAGTATTATTTACGAGTTGCTTTGGTTTTTGAAAGGCGATACCAATACAAAATACTTAACAGATCATGGAGTAAGTATTTGGAATGAGTGGGCGAATGAAAATGGTGACCTAGGTCCTGTTTATGGAAAACAATGGCGAAGCTGGGAAGGGGTAGATGGTAAAGTGATTGATCAAATTACTGATGTTTTGCATCAGCTTAAAAATAATCCAGACAGTAGAAGAATGATTGTGAGTGCCTGGAATGTAGGGGAACTCTCTCAGATGGCATTGATGCCTTGTCATAGTTTATTTCAATTCTATGTTGCAGATGGAAAACTAAGTTGTCAATTATATCAACGTAGTGCAGATGTGTTTTTAGGGGTACCGTTTAATATTGCATCATATGCATTGCTAACTATGATGATGGCTCAAGTAACTGGTTTGCAATATGGAGACTTTGTACATAGTTTTGGGGATGTTCATATATATAATAATCACTTA
>JBKBWE010000371.1:0-2201 GCA_046289145.1 Sediminibacterium sp. | reverse complement strand
CGTGTCTATATAAACAGAGTCTAAAATGACAACTTCAAATCCTTTGTCTTCCAACATTTTTTGAGCCGCCAAAATATGCTGCCCTGCTACATTGGGGACTTTTTCAAATTTACCATATCCAGTAATCCAATCGAGTGAGCCAAAAAACAATAGAATGAGCATAAGAATTAACCCTATGCCAGTTAAAATATTTACCCAAAGAGGCTTTTCTGTTATGAATTTGAACACTTTAATAATTTAATGAAAATGAAGGACCTTATTTGGATATTAAAATTAATGAAATGCTTGTTCAATTACCGCAGAATAAAAATCGGTTAAAGGCATCCCCATTGCCCTTACTTGTTGAGGTATAACAGATGCTTCGCTTTGACCGGGCACTGTATTTACTTCTAACATAAACGGTTTTTGTTGAAGCATATCATAAATGAAATCAATTCTCACCACCCCTCTGCAATTAAATATCTCATATACCCTTTTAGCAGCATCAGAAAGATGTTGTTTCATGGTATCGTCTATTTTCGCTGGAGTTGTTTCTATACTCTTGCCCTGATACTTTGCTTCAAAATCAAAGAATTCATTTTGTGTAATTATTTCAGTAATTGGCAATACAGAAATATTATCTCCCTGTTTAAAAACGCCTATAGTAAATTCTCTTCCACTAATAAATTCTTCCACTAAAATTTGATGATCTTCTTTGAATGCTTTTTCCAAGGCTGGGGCTAATTCTTCTGCAGTATTTACTTTACTCATTCCTATACTACTCCCGCCATTATTGGGCTTTACAAACAAAGGCAATTTAAGCTGGGCTAAAATGACTTCAACACCAACTGGCGTATGACTGAACAAGTGCATAGACTTAGCTACATTGATTCCTCCAAAAGCAGCAACTGCAACGGTATAGCGCTTATTCATGGTTAATGCTGATGTTGCTGCATCACAACTTGTATAAGGAATGTCCAACATATCAAAATACCCTTGTAATTTTCCGTCTTCTCCTGGGGTACCATGAATACACATTAATGCTACATCAAAATGTATGGTATTGCCATTGTCAACAATTGAAAAGTCATCTCTATTTACTAAAGACCGCTCCCCTGCTGCATTTTCGTACCACCAACCGGTTGAATTGATATCAATTTTATACAACTCATATTTGGATGTATCCACATTATTCCCAACGGTAATAGCACTCTTGTAACTTATTTGGGCTTCCCCACTAAGTCCGCCCGTAACCAATGCAACTTTGCGCTTCATGAATCAATTTATGCTTGTTAAATATGCATTTTTGCTTTCTTCGACATCAATTCTTCTACTGTTTCTTGGTACAATTCGTCTGGAACACAACAATCTACCGGACAAACAGCCGCACATTGTGGTTCTTCATGAAAACCTTGGCACTCTGTACATTTATTAGGGGTGATATAATAGGTATCTAAGCTGATAGGCTCAAAACGCTTATCTGCGTCTACAGTACTACCATCCATTAGTTGAAAACTGCCTTTGATAGTGGTTCCGTCGGCAATAGACCATTCTACTCCTCCTTCATAAATTGCGTTATTAGGACATTCTGGCTCACATGCGCCACAATTAATACATTCTTCTGTTATTTTGATTGCCATACAAAATGGGTTTGTTGAGTTAGTGAAATTACATTTGCAGTACCAAAAATACGGTTGACAAATGATTTTACAAGAACGAATTGAATTATTATGCCGTTTAGGCCAATATATCAACAACAATGATAGTGAATGGATGGCCACAAAAGAAAGGGCTTACAACCAAAATCAATGGTTTGTGCCGGAGTTTATTGAGTCGGCAACTCAGAATATTGCTCAACAATTTCTGCAAAAGGCCCTCCTAGAAAATTGGGCGGCCCAATACCATATCCCTTCAGCTCCAATCAATCCATTACAAATAGGCATTGTAATGGCAGGAAATATACCCTTAGTAGGCTTTCACGATTTGCTTTGTTTATTTATTTCCGGTCACTATGCAGTTGTTAAACTCTCTTCTAAAGACGAGGTTTTAATGAAACACTTAGTCAAAAAAATGTATGAATGGGATGTAAGGGTACAAAACTGGATTTCTTTTGCTGATCGATTAAATGGGCTAGACGCCTACATTGCTACAGGAAGTAATAATTCGAGCAGGTATTTCGATTATTATTTTGGCAAGTACCCGCATATTATTAGAAGAAATAG
>JBKBWE010000370.1:0-2202 GCA_046289145.1 Sediminibacterium sp. | reverse complement strand
TTAAGGCTAATCCCTATTTTGCATTAGTGAATTCTACACTAACTACACATGTAGAAGGCATATTTAAATACCTTCAAAAAAACTTTCCAACAGAACCAATTTTGTACCTGAAAAGGCAAGGAGCATTAGAAGATATGGTAGAAGGATTGTTTCAAGACTTAAATAAAAAAACACCAGCACTCCCATTAAAAATACGAACAGTTAGCGCAAATGACAGCACCAATATAGCTAGTTATAATGCATTAATGGATAGTACTAAAACCAATATTATTTTTTGCGGCAGTTTAAACGAAAATTTTGGAATTAACTTAGTTAAAACTACTGCAGCAAACAAAAGTTATAAGTCTATTTTGATTGGAATGCCAACTTGGGATGCCATTAAAGATTTTGGCAAAGGGACAGATATTATTTATTCTACTCCTTACAACTATAATAGAACAGATAAGTTAGCTCAATATATTAATCAAAGCTATAGAAGCAAAGTTGCTGGGAGGCCCTCCGATATGGTTTTTAAAGGGTTTGAAGCCATGTATCATTTTGGCAAACTGTTGATTAAACACCAGAACAGCATTGCCACCCAATTATCAGACAATAGTTTTAAACTCTTTAATGAATTTGATTTCATTCCTGTAAAATCGAAGGAAGAGAATATACCAGCCTATTTAGAAAACAAACGAATCTATTTTATTAAAAAAACAGACGGAGTAATAAAGTCAATTCAATAAACCGTTTCGGTTTGTTTTTGTTAAGAATATATGATCAGCAACAAAGGAAACAAATCTTATTTACCACAAAAGGATTGCATAATATGTGGGAAGCCATTTACTTGGAGAAAAAAATGGGAAAAGAATTGGGCTGAAGTTAAATATTGCAGTGATCGATGCAGAAATTCAAATAGAGGAAATGCACGCCAACAAGGGAAATGATATAATTTATCAGTGGCTTAAAAAACATCAACTTACTCCTTTTAAATTTCAGGAACAAGCTTGGCAAGCGATTATGAATGGCCAAAGCGGACTAATTAATGCTCCTACAGGTTGTGGTAAAACCTATTCTGTTTTCTTAGGTGCACTCATGCAATTTATAAAGAATCATCCAGACACCTGGGAAACGCAAAAAAACAATGGGCTTCAAATACTTTGGATCACCCCTTTAAGAGCCCTTGCAAAAGATATTGGAAGGGCCATGGAAGAAGTAATTGAGCAATTAGGCCTACAATGGAAAGTGGCTATAAGAAATGGCGATACTTCCACAGCCGATAGAGCAAGGCAAAAAAAACAAATGCCTGAAGTACTCATTATTACCCCAGAAAGCCTTCATTTATTATTGACACAAAAAAACTATCCTCACTATTTTACTACAATTAAAATACTTGCTGTTGATGAATGGCACGAACTAATGGGTAGTAAAAGAGGTGTACAAACAGAGTTGGCTATTAGTAGAATTGCCAATTGTGCCAATCAATTACAAGTATGGGGAATTAGTGCTACTATTGGAAATTTAATTGAAGCTAAAGATGTTTTGCTGGCACCTTTAAAAATAGCGGGAACCATCATCAAAGCAGATATTGACAAACCCATTGATGTACACACAATCATACCCGATGAAATTGACAAATACCCTTGGGCTGGTCATTTAGGTATTAAGCTGGCGCACACACTTATACCAATTATAGCAGAAAGCAAAACCACATTAATATTTATTAATACCAGAGGGATGAGTGAAACCTGGTACCAAACTTTGCTCACTGTAGCTCCTGAATTAGCTGGTGCGATTGCATTACATCATGGAAGTATAGAACAAGAATTAAGATTATGGGTAGAAGATGCTTTGCATACCGAAAAGTTGAAAGCAGTGGTTTGTACTGCCAGTTTAGATTTAGGGGTAGATTTTAGACCTGTAGATACCGTTATTCAAGTTGGTTCACCAAAAGGTATTGCTCGATTCTTACAAAGAGCTGGCAGAAGTGGACATAGGCCTGGAGAGATTAGCAAAATATATTTTTTACCAACACATAGTTTAGAATTGGTAGAAGCTGCTGCATTAAAATCAGCACTGATTGAAGGGAATGTAGAAAGTAAAAATCCCTTATTTCTTTGTTTTGATGTTTTACTTCAATACCTCTGCACTTTGGCAACAGGAGAAGGCTTTATTGCTAAAACAATTTATGATGAAGTAAAATCAACGCATTGCTTTGCAGAC
>JBKBWE010000369.1:0-2211 GCA_046289145.1 Sediminibacterium sp. | reverse complement strand
GAAAATTATAAAAACAACAGTGGCAAGAAAGAGAATAAGAAGTAATACTCGGATAATATATTGTAGATTATAAGTGATCATTAACTTTCGGGTGAGACGACTGCCAATGAGGTAAAAAATAGCAAGTGGTAAATATGCTTTTCCAATAAAAGCTATAGAATAATTATTTGCATGAAATATAAAAGGAGTTTGAGCAATATAAGTGAAGTAGATAATATATGTTGCGCTAGTTATACCTACATATCCTAGGAAAAGTTTGTTTTTTAGTACGCTTAAGTAAGATTCAACAATAGTATTAAGCGTATTTTGTTTTTGTTCTACATCTGAAGCGGCCATTGGAAGCTTTGTCCCCAGAATAAAAGCTATAACCCCGAAGAGAAAGCTAACCAGAAAAGTTGTTTTCCAGGATATATAAATTGTAACTATGCTGCCAATTATTGGGGCGATGCCGGGAGAAAGAATAACAATAGGTAGTATATAGAGGAAAAGTTTTGCGGCTGTTTCTTTGTCGTAATAGGTTGTTATGTAAGATTTTCCGATTACTGCAAGCAATCCAGAAGCAAATCCTTGGAAAATTCGTGCAATTATGAGATATGTTAAATTGGTTGCAAAAAAACATAGTAAGCAAGCTATCATATACAAATACAAAGAAAATCTTGTTGTTTTATAAAGTCCTAATGTTTGTATAAATGGACCAGCAAGTAATTGAGTAATGCCAAGAGTCATAAAAAAAGCAGAAAGACTAGCCTGCACCAATTCGATATGAGTGTTATATTCTAATTTCATTAAAGGTAAAGCTGGTACATAAATGTCTGTGGCAAATGATCCCAATGCTAGAATTATTGAAATTGTTACTACAACATATATAGTGTTCGACGATAACTTGTTCATTATTTCATCCTGTTTCCTATTTAATTACCCGCAATCAAAATATAAATTTTAAGGTTTTCTTTCCATTCTGGCTTGTACCATCACACCTAAAAGCTTGTAATCAGCCAAAGATATTTTCTTAACTTCCTTAAAGTCTTCATTGAGCGATTTTATATAATAATCGGGACCATCTAATAAAATTTGTTTAAAAATGGGTCTGGACAAACCAATTTGTAAAAGCAATACGAAGTCACGATGGTGTATTTGCTGATTTGGATCTATTAGCAATAAAGTTCCTTCAGGAAATCGGGGAGACATTGAATCGCCTTCCATTAATAGAGCGAAAGCGTAATCAGAGAGATCTAGATCAGTTGATATTTTACGAGATATTGCAGGCATGATTGATGCTTTATTTCTTGGCCACGCAGCAGCTTGATCAAATGTTAATAGGGGGATTTCTTGCCAATCCACAACTTTAGGCTGATGCTCCCCTGGTTCTCTATTAGCAGGTAATGGTTCATCCCCAACTAATTGGCTAAGAGTAATACGGAAATATTCAGCTAAAGGGATTAAAGTAGAAAGAGTTGGATTACATTCATATGCGCCATTGCGTAATCGATTAATTGTAGTAACTGGAACCCCTGTATTTTTACCCAATTGAACCCCGTCAATACCACACTCTTCCATTAAATGGTTGAGTCGCATACTTAATTGTTTTGTTGCACTTGTTATTTGGGTATTTGTCATAAGTTAATTTTTCCTCAAGTCTCTGCTTGAGCATGAATTCCATATATGGTTTTTATTTGACCGATACATTATACCGTTAAAATTTAATAAATTACAAGTTTTTCTGTTATCTATATTGGAAAAAATAATTGATTATGGAGAAATTTAACTCATTGAAGTCGAAAAGTGGAGAGTTGAATAATATTTATAAAACCATATATAGTTATTGACAGAACGTTTGAGACCATATATTATAACCATATAATGTTTTCAACTGTTGAAATTACCAGTAATAAATATGGAATAGCGGAGGGGAAAGCGGGGGCGATAGGTTCGCCGTCATTCTTGGTTAGAAAGTTAGTTTTTAGGCTCTCTCTAAATGGAGAGTGGAATATTTAAGTGAATATAGAAATGGTGACCCTTGGCAGATTTGTTGACATCAATCTGCCACCCGTTAAGGGTGCTCCCATAAGGGTCACCACTTTTATGTTTACAAAGTTATAGAGTATTTCTTGCACATTAAAAGGGGAACATTATGGCTAAATATCATTTAGACATTTCTAAATCACGTGATTACCAAAAAATCATGAAGCTTCGTTCTGCCATCTTTTATTG
>JBKBWE010000368.1:0-2217 GCA_046289145.1 Sediminibacterium sp. | reverse complement strand
GTTGAGTACAAATAAGTGGCAAGAATTACAAAAATCAATAAATATAAAAAAGCAAAAAAGAAGATAAATGATTCAAAGGGGATTAACTTAAAATAATACAATGCAATTAACACACTAGTGAATATTCTTAAACCTGTCTCCTTTAAAAAATTAGAGAATACAGTTTTTTGTAATGCCCAACAAAATCCTTCTAATACAGAAAAAAACAACATCCCTAAGGCAAAGGGAAACATTAAATAATAATAGTCTACTATCAACTTAGACTTTTCATAAAACTGGGCTTCAAATACTGGCCTAAAATACCATCCGGCCAATAAAACTAAAATGAATCCAAGTAATGCCGCTAGCATGCCCCAAGTCATTAAATCAATTTTATGCTTCTCTAAATTATCTTTATAATAAGGATAAAATTTATAGATAACAGGTATTACGCCTAATGCCCCAAAGGCATACATATTCTGGGCAAAATCAAAAAATATTCGGGTGAGTGCAAACTGCTCTAAAGTAAATGAACCATCCTTTGTATAAATATACATATTGATGGCGCCTATAAAGAATCCTATATAGACTAATAAACTAGAAATAATTGTTTGCTTCCGAATGGTTCCCATGCGCACTAATTCATTTTAATCTGTACTTCTTTTCTACCGTTGATGTTGATATAAAAATAGTTCTCTAAACTTTCCAATTGCAAATTAGCTGCTTGAGACGGTGTTAATCTTAGTGTTTGCCAAGTTTTCACTTTGGGCTTTAATACTAAAACACCATTGGTTGTTTTCACTTGCAAAGGCATTTCAAAATTGTTGACTGCATTAGAATACCTATAACTAAGCGTTCTACCATCTGCAGATAATTTATAATCAAAGGAAGGAACTAGGGTAGTAGTAAGGTATTGAGTAAAAATTCCTTTAACCGAATAGCCTGTATACAATGAGATTTCTTTTTCTATCATTGGTGTTGTAACAATTTGATGATAGAATTTTTTATTGAGGTGGCGCAACAACTGTCTGAATTTTTCATCGTTATTCAAAGACATCCTTATACTGTGTAACATTGCAGAAGCTTTAGGATACATATCACCACTACCGGTATTGTGTACATTATAAATTCCGAGTATGGGTTTGTCGTTTTTTATATTTTTTCTTGCTCCTTTATTATAGGCAGAACCAGCTTCTTTACCACTTAACCATTGGGTAAATAGGGTTTCAGAATAGTTGGTAAACCCTTCATGAATCCACATATCGGCAATATCTTTTGACGTAATATTATTTCCAAACCACTCATGACCGCTTTCATGTACTATAATAAAGTCCCACTTTAACCCCCAACCAGTTCCAGACAAATCTCTGCCTAAATAACCATTCATGTATTTATTTCCATAAGCCACATTACTCTGGTGTTCCATGCCTAAATAAGGCACTTCTACTAATTTGAATCCGTCTTTATAAAAAGGATATTTTCCAAACCAATATTCAAAACATTCCAACATAGGTTTTACTTGCGCAAATTGTCTTTCTGCACCCAGCTTATTTTGTGGCAACACATAATAATCTAAACTCAATTTACCAGCTTCACCATTATACTCATCGTGCATATGTATATATTTCCCAATATTCATACTTACGCTGTAATTATTAATTGGTTCAGTTACTTGCCATATCCAAGATTTAGTTGCATCATCATGCTGTACTGTATTAATTAATCTTCCATTAGATACATTCATTAAAGTATCAGGTACACGAACAGAAATAGTAACCCCATTTTCGGGTTCATCATATTGATGGTCTTTACATGGCCACCATACACTTGCCCCCAATCCCTGACAAGATGTAGCTACAAATGGATTCCCTAATTCATCTTTTGTCCAACTTATCCCTCCATCCCATGGGGCTCTAATGGCAGCTCTAGGAACACCTTGATAATAAACCTGCACCAATCCTTCCATATTTACTATCAAATTATTAGGCATATTCACCATAGCTACATTGCCTTCTCTTGTAAAGCTTAAAGGCTGCTTAGTTTTGCCAATATAAAGTATACTATCAATCACCAATGGCTGCTGTAAATCAATCTGCATGCGTTTCGGTTTGGCTAAAACTTTGAAACGTATGCTAACAGCGCCTTGTATAGTTTTTTCAACCAAATTTGGGCGAACTTGAATATCGTAGTGCAATAAATTCCACCAAGCTCTTTCCGGGGTTATAGCCCCCCTTAAAG
>JBKBWE010000074.1:0-10703 GCA_046289145.1 Sediminibacterium sp. | reverse complement strand
TATAGAAGATCCACAGAATACAATGGATTTAGATAGGCTAGAAGAGTTTTATTTAAAATACAATTTTAAAAAATCATCTGTAACGCTTGGACGGCAGTTGATCAATACTCCTTTTATCAATTTGCAAGATGGTCGTATGCGACCCACAGGAGTCGAAGGTGTTTGGGCGGTGATCAATGACATTCCTAAAACAAAAATTGAAGGAGGATTATTATACGCAATTTCACCTCGAGGAACTGTAAAATGGTATGGGGTAGGCGAATCATTCGGAATTTACCCTTCAGGGGTTAATACGGATGGGGCAAGATCGGGTTATCCAGGCCATATAGAAGCGAGTAACTTAGTGCAGGTAGGTATTCATAGAGAACTTACTAAACAAACTACTTTACACGCTTGGAACTTAACGGTACCAACCGTTTTCAATGCAGCATTATTGCAATTAGATTACACCATCCCTGCACATCAAAATGACCATCAATTTTACGGTTCATTACAAGTGGTTAAACAACATGCTTTAAAGGATGGTGGAAACGAAGATCCTTCCAAAAGATTTATAGAGAAAGACAATGGCTCATTTAGTTTTGGTGCAAGAGCAGGTTATAAAACCCCTGTTTGGGATCTCTCTTTAAACTATAATCGTATCACAAAGGAAGGCCGTTATTTAATGCCAAGAGAGTGGGGCAGAGATCCATTTTTTACTTTTATGCCTAGAGAAAGAAATGAGGGATTTGGAGATGTACACGCGGTGGTGGCTAAAGCGGCGTATTCGATCCCACAAAAAAGAATTAAATTAAATTTAGCAGCTGGTTATTTTAAATTACCCGATGTAAATAATACGGTCTTAAATAAATTCGGGATGCCTTCTTATTTGCAAGTAAATGCAGATATACGATATTCATTTGCAGGTTTATTTCAAGGAATGGATGCTCAATTGCTAATAGTAGGAAAGTTGAACCAAGGCGAAACATATCAACTCCCTAAATATGAAATCAATAAAGTAAACATGCTTCTATATAACTTTGTATTGAACTACCACTTTTAAGCATGAATAAAAATGTCACGCCATTTGATGCCATATTTGAACCTGCATTGGTTACAGAGATGTACCAGTTTGGTGAAGTAAGACAGTTTAAGGAGGGAGATTTGATTATGGATTACGGAAAGTATATCCGCTATATGCCATTGATTTTAAAAGGCACAATCAAAGTTTTACGAAAAGATGAAAATGGCAAAGAATTACTGTTGTACTATTTGTCAAGCAACGAGAGTTGTTCCATGGCATATAGTTGCTGTGTGGAAGCCAAAAAAAGTGAAGTAAAAGCCATTGCAGAAGAAGACGTAGAATTACTGGCTATTCCTCATATTAAATTAGAAGAATGGTTATGTAAATATCCTAGTTGGAAGAATTATATCATGCGTAGTTTCAATGAACGATTCTTAGAATTGCTGAAAAATATTGAATCTATTGCGTTTCATAAATTAGATGAGCGATTGATTGCTTACCTGCGTGAGAAAAAACAAGTGACAGGTTCTAGTGTAATCAAAGCATCTCATTATTTGATAGCAGATGAATTGGCTACTTCCCGAGTGGTTATTTCCAGATTGTTAAAGCAATTAGAGAATGACGGGCGAATTTTATTATACAGAAATGAGATTAAACTGCTGAAAGACTTTTAAGTTAACTTTGCTGTACAATCAAAAAAATGAAACATTCTCAAACCATTGGATTTATTGCTGTTGTATTGGCTATTTTAGTTTGCTTTATGCCTTGGGTATTTATTGAAAGTAAAAATTTAACCATTACTGGTTTTAAAGCAGAAGGCACCCGATTTGGTAGGCCAGGAATGTTTATTGTTTATATGGGGAGTATAGCCGCTCTTTTATTTTTGATACCCAAGATTTGGGCTAAAAGAGTCAATGTTTTTTTAACCGCCATGGTATTTGCTTGGGCAGTAAGAAATTATTTAATACTTACCACTTGTTCAGCAGGAGAATGTCCGAAAAAACAAATAGGATTATTTCTCCTACTTGCTTTTTCGGCTATTACAATGGTTATGTCTTTCTTACCTAAGATAGATCTTTCAAAGCAGCCGCAATAATAGCAACGCATTCTAAAATCTGCGATTGATTAATTATCAAGGGTGGAGCAAAA
The DNA here is from genome assembly GCA_046289145.1 of Sediminibacterium sp. Classification (GTDB taxonomy): domain Bacteria; phylum Bacteroidota; class Bacteroidia; order Chitinophagales; family Chitinophagaceae; genus Sediminibacterium. Next base: position 8,551 of record JBKBWE010000074.1, on the reverse strand, counting down.
CGAATTTTATCTCCATGGGTTGGTTTTGCCAACAATCCTTTGTCTTTAAGAATTATACAAAGATCCCAAGCTGCTTCAGGATTTGGATGGTTAATTACAATGGCGTTTAGTAATCCTTTTCCTCTAATTGTTTTAATATAAGGGGAGTTGAGCTTGCTTAATTCTGAACGCAACAATTGGCCCATTGCTTCTGCATTTTCAGCCAATTTTTCTTCTTTAATCACAGTTAATGCACTCATTGCCACCGCACAAGCCAAAGGGTTCCCACCATAGGTTGAACCATGTTCTCCTGGCTTAATATTCATCATGATAAAGTCGTCTGCAAGTACTGCCGATACGGGTAAAACTCCTCCACTTAAGGCTTTGCCTAAAATTAAGATGTCTGGTCTAATTCCTTCATGATCGCAAGCCAGCAATTTACCTGTTCTTGCTAATCCTGTTTGAATTTCATCCGCAATAAATAATACATTGTATTGGGTGCATAATGCACGTACTTTAGTTAAGTATCCATCATCAGGAATAACTACCCCTGCTTCCCCTTGGATAGGCTCTACCATAAATGCAGCCACAGTAGGATCTTGCAAAGCTTTTTCTAATGCAATTAAATCATTGTAAGGTACCAGCTCAAACCCTGGCATAAACGGACCAAACTGGTGGTAGCTACTAGGATCTGTTGAAGAAGAAATAGCTGCTAATGTTCTTCCCCAAAAATTTCCTTCTGCAAAAATGATTTTAGCTTTATTTTCTTCAACGCCTTTTTTGGCATAAGCCCATCTTCTTGCCAATTTGATAGCGGTTTCTCCACCTTCAACTCCTGTATTCATGGGCAATACTTTATCATAGCCAAAATAAGTTGCAATAAATTGTTCGTATTTGCCTAGTAAATTATTGTGAAAGGCTCGTGAAGTAAGCGTAAGCTTTTTTGCTTGATCAATTAAGCTCTCAATAATACGAGGATGACAGTGCCCTTGGTTTACTGCGGAATATCCGCTTAAAAAATCAAAGTAACGTTTCCCTTCTACATCCCATAAAAAAACGCCTTCGCCTTTTTCGAGCACTACTGGTAGGGGATGATAATTATGTGCACCATATTGATCTTCTAGTTGCAAGTATGCAGCAGTAACTGGCGATAATAACGCAGTTTCCATTGTTGATTTATTTAGATAAAAATTGAAATAGCAGCATTCCGTCATTGTGTAATGAGAATACTACATGGTTGATAAAAAGGCAAATTTGTTTATCTAGTACCCGCAGGATGGTCTAGAAAATCTAAGTTGAAGTGTAGAAAATGCATGTTTAGCATAGATGCAAGATAATTAATTATATTCAATCTCAAATTCATCTATATGCGAATCTTAAAACTTGTTTTTATTGTTTTAATAGTGGTCATAGGTACTTTTTCTGCTTACGCAGTTTTATTTGATAAAACCTATTTATTTAAGGCTGCCTATTATAATTTTTCAGCTATAGACGATTATACCATTTTTGAAAACAATACAGTGGCCAAATCCAAAGAAGCAAAAACTTGGCCTTTGGCTAGTGAATACAATAAACAAGCTTACCCTGATAGCTTAAATAATTTATTAGAAGATTTGAGAACTGTTGGGGTATTAATGATTAAAAATGATTCTATTTTATTTGAGAAATATTGGGATGGTTATAGTGACAGCTCATTGTCTGGTTCTTTTTCGGTTGCGAAAAGCATTACCAGTATTTTAATTGGAGCAGCTATTAAGGAGGGTAAAATTCAATCAGTGGATCAACGGGTAGGAGATTTTATTCCTGCATTTGCAGTGGGGGATAAAGCAGCTGTTAAAATCAAAGACCTATTGACAATGAGTAGTGGTACTAATTGGAATGAAAGCTATTGGAATCCTTTGGCAGTAACTGCTGAAGCATATTATGGCGCAGATTTAAATAAAACTGCAACAGAACTTAAAATGATTAATCAGCCGGGCACTTTACACAAATATAAAAGTGGAGATACCCAATTACTGGGCCTTATTATAGAGAAAGTGACTGGTAAAAAATTAAGCGAATATGCTGCAGAAAAATTATGGCAGCCATTAGGAGCAACCCATGATGCATTGTGGAGCACAGATGGCCCCAATGGAAATACTAAGGCATTTTGTTGTTTTAATACCAATGCAAGAGACTTTGCTCGTATTGGCAAGTTCATGCTCGATTTTGGGAAAATAAATGGAGTACCAGTAATCGACAGCATTTATTGGAAGCAATCTATCACGCCATGTAATATAAAAGATGAAAAAGGACTTACCTGTAATTATTATGGGTTTCAGTGGTGGCTTGATCCACAGCATTCCGAAATTTTTTATGCAAGAGGGATATTGGGCCAATACATTATTGTTATTCCTTCTAAGAAAATAGTCATTGTAAGGTTAGCGCATAAAGCCTCTAAAGAGCGGGTGCAAACTGTTCCGAGAGAAGTGAGGGCATTAATTAATTGGGGACTGAATAGTTAACCATTTTGATTGTACTTTCGCCAAAATACTGATTTTGACCCCATCTGTTGCTGTAGTAATATTAAATTATAATGGTAAAAAACACCTTGAGCAATTTTTGCCATCGGTGATGGCAAGTAATTATCTTAATTTAAACATCATTGTTGCTGATAACGGGTCAACAGACGATTCTATCGCGTTTTTAAAAGAATTCTATCCTCATATCCAAATATTGGATCATCATACCAATGAAGGATTTGCCGGGGGCTATAATTGGGCCTTGCAAAGGGTAGAAGCAGATTATTATGTGTTGTTAAATTCAGATGTTCAAGTAAGTAATGATTGGATTACTCCTGTGATAAATTTAATGGAATTGGACAAATCCATTGCAGCAGCACAACCCAAAATGCGTTCATACCATGAACCAGATTTATTTGAATATGCTGGTGCTGCTGGTGGTTGGATTGATTTTTTGGGCTACCCATTTTCAAGGGGAAGGGTATTTGATGTGTGCGAATTAGATCAAGGACAGTTTGATCATAATGAAACCATATTTTGGGCCTCAGGTGCAGCTATGTTTGTAAGGTCTTCGGTTTACCATGAAATGAAAGGCTTTGACCCATATTTTTTTGCCCACCAGGAGGAAATTGATTTGTGCTGGAGAATGCAGTTGGCAGGCTATAAAATAATGGCTTGTCCTGCATCAGAAGTATTTCATGTAGGTGGTGGAACATTACCAAGAGGGGGAAGAAAAGTTTTTTTGAATTTCAGGAACAACCTAATTATGCTGGCCAAAAATTTACCTCTCAACGAATTAGTTTGGAAGCTCCCTTTTCGTTTTTTCTTGGATGCAATCTCTGCTTGGAAAGGATTATTAACAGGTGATATTTATTTTTTTACCGCAATTATGAAAGCGCATATGGCATTTGGTAGGTGGTTTTTAACTCGCTACTGGAGTACCCAAAATGTTGGGAAACCTATGCTTGAATTGAATGGCGTGTATGGAGGATCTGTGGTTTGGAACTATTTTATTCGGAATAAAAAACGTTTTCTAGAAATTATATCCACAAAGGGATGATAATTTTAGTTGCTTACCCTATTTTTGCAATGCAATAATCTACTATGTCACAGGAAATAATAGAACACAAAGAAAAAGACATTAAGACAAACTGGGTGAATTCATCTAGATTCTTATTTTACCTACAAGTATTTTGCATTCTTGCATTTGTATTAGGCGGTTGCTACCGTATGTACAACCAACGCTACAAGGGAAAACCTAAAGTAGAAGTACAAAGTAGCTCTAAATACAAGCCTGAGTATAAATAGTCCAAAAAAAATTTTGTTATGAACTAGAGATTGCTATTTTTGCACTCCCAATTTAGTTCTTACAAACCGCGGAAGTAGCTCATTTGGTAGAGCACGACCTTGCCAAGGTCGGGGTGGCCGGTTCGAGCCCGGTCTTCCGCTCCAAAAAAATCCCGCTCTTAATGGGTCGGGATTTTTTCATGGCAGCCCCGGTGGTGGAATTGGTAGACACGCAGGACTTAAAATCCTGTTCGCCGCAACGCGAGTAACGGTTCAACTCCGTTCCGGGGCACAAAGCCTCTCTGAGAATTCAGGGAGGCTTTTTTATTTGGAAGCGAAGAAAGCTAGCTTTCGAAAGCGAACAAATAAAAAAGCCTCAACATCGCCGAAGGCGATGTTGAGGCTTTGAGTAAGACCAATTATTCGGTAATCAGCGAGCGAAGCGAGCTAATCCGTTCCGTTATTTTTCTAATCCGTTCCGGTATTTCTACAAAAATTTAATGATCAAACTGATTCGGCCATTTTGATTTCATGCCTGCAGCTTTTTCTTCTACCGCATGTTTCATATCTGTTTTATATTGAGCCATTTTTTCTGCAACACTAGTATCAAAAGCACCAATAATTTGTGCAGCCAAGAGCCCTGCGTTTTTTGCAGCGTTTAATGCAACAGTTGCAACAGGCACCCCATTAGGCATTTGCAAAATAGACAAAACAGAATCCCAACCGTCAATAGAATTAGAAGATTTAATAGGAACTCCAATTACTGGCAATGTAGTTACCGAGGCAACCATGCCTGGTAAATGCGCAGCTCCACCAGCTCCAGCAATAATCACTTTCAAACCTCTATGAGCGGCAGATGAAGCATAATTCATCATTCTTTGAGGCGTTCTATGTGCAGATACTACAGTCAATTCAAATGTAATTCCCATTTCTTTTAATACCAATGCAGCTGCTTCCATCACTTTTAAATCACTATCGCTTCCCATGATGATGCCTACCTGAGGTTGATTATTCATATTGTAGAAATTAATGTGTTAATTGTCTTTTATATAATTGTACGGTATTTTCTAGTCCTAAATAAACAGCATCACAAATTAAAGCATGACCAATACTTACTTCATCCAGCCAAGGTATTTCTTTACTAAAATAACCCAAGTTAAATCTGTCTAAATCATGTCCTGCATTTAAGCCCAAACCCAATGACTTGGCTGCTTCTGCTGCTGCTTTAAATGGCGCAATCGCTTTTTCTTTCTGGCCATTGGCAAATTCAACTGCATAAGATTCAGTATACAATTCAATTCTGTCGGTACCTGTTGTTGCTGCAGCTTCCACCATAGAAACAATGGGGTCAACAAAAATAGAAACTCTAATACCTGCATTTTTAAACACCGCAATAATTGACTGTAAATATTCCTGGTGCTCAATGGTGTTCCATCCATGGTTGCTGGTAAGTTGTCCTAATGCATCAGGCACCAAAGTCACTTGCGCAGGCTTTGAGGCCAACACCAAGTCAACAAATTTTTCCTCGGTAGGATTTCCTTCAATATTAAATTCGGTATGCAATACTTTTTTCAATTCATATACGTCTGCATAACGAATATGTCGTTCGTCTGGTCTGGGGTGAACCGTGATCCCATCGGCACCAAATTGCTCTATATCTAAAGCAGTCTTAATCAAGTTAGGATTATTCCCGCCTCTGCTATTTCTTAGCGTGGCTAATTTATTAATATTGACACTCAGCTTTGTCATGGCACAAATTTACTTAAACTATTCGCATATCAACTTTTGCTGTTTAGCTTTGTTTACATAATATGAACTATCCATCACTAGAAGCTTGTTTAATTGATCTGGAGAAAAATGGTCAATTAGTTAGAATTAAAGAAGAAGTTGATCCTTATTTGGAAATGGCCGCAATTCATTTGAGGGTTTACGAGGCCAAAGGCCCCGCACTTTTGTTTGAAAATGTGAAGGGTAGTAGGTTTAGAGCTGCATCTAATATTTTTGGCACACTAGAAAGATCAAAATTCATTTTCAGAGATACCATTGCATCCGTTCAGCAATTGATTGAATTAAAAAATGATCCTATCAAAGCCATCAAATCACCTATACAGAACGCTTCTGCAGCGTTGGCTGCATTAAAAGCATTACCCCTAAAAAATCCATGGAGTAAACCTGTGATGTATGAAGAAATTAAGATCAGTGATTTGCCCTTGATTCAACATTGGCCAATGGATGGGGGAGCGTTTGTGACTTTACCACAAGTGTATACAGAAGATATTGATCAGCCCGGTATCATGAAATCTCACCTAGGCATGTATCGTATTCAGTTAAATGGGAATGACTATATTAAAGACAAAGAAATAGGCTTGCATTATCAATTACATAGAGGCATTGGGGTGCATCAAACCAAGGCTAATGCAAAAGGGCAACCCTTAAAAGTGAGTTGTTTTGTGGGCGGTCCCCCTTCGCATACTTTATCGGCTGTAATGCCTTTGCCGGAAGGCATTAGCGAAATGACTTTTGCAGGAGTGTTGGGGGGAAGAAGATTTAGATATACCTATGAAGATGGGTTTTGCATTAGTACCGATGCAGACTTTGTAATTACTGGAGAAGTATATCCCGGTGAAAATAAACCCGAAGGACCTTTTGGCGATCATTTAGGGTATTATAGTTTACAACATGATTTCCCATTGATGAAAGTGCATAAAGTATATGCCAAAAAAAATGCCATTTGGTCATTTACCGTTGTGGGAAGACCCCCTCAAGAAGACACTAGTTTTGGAGAATTGATTCATGAAATTACGGGAGCAGCCATACCGCAAGAAGTGCCTGGCTTAAAAGAGGTTCACGCGGTGGATGCTGCGGGGGTTCACCCTTTGTTATTAGCCGTGGGAAGCGAGCGCTATACTCCCTATACACCCACTAAACAACCCGCAGAACTATTAACCATTGCCAATCATGTATTGGGAACAGGGCAATTAAGTTTGGCTAAGTTTTTATTTATTGCAGCAGACGATACCAATCAATTAAAGGCGCATCATGTATTTGATTTTATGAAGTTTGTGTTGGAAAGAATCAATCTGCAGCGGGATATTCATTTTTATACAAATACCACTATTGATACATTGGACTATTCTGGCACTGGATTAAATACGGGCAGCAAAGTGGTTTTGGCTGCTTATGGAGAACCTATTCGTGTACTTGCTACCGAAATCCCTATTGCATTAAAGGAATTAACGTTGTTTGAGCAGCCGTTGATGGTAATGCCTGGGGTAATTGCCATTAAAACCAAACCCTTTACTGATTATGCAACAGTGAAAGAAGAAATGAAAATGCTCAACTACCAATTGCACGATTCAGTTGACTTATTGAAAGGAGTAGCCATTATTGTAGTATGTGATGATTCGGAATTTGTAGCGGCTAATATGAGAAATTATTTATGGGTAACATATACCCGATGTAATCCATCTCATGATATGCATGGCATTAAAGAAACTCTAGTGAACAAGCATTGGGGTTGTGAAGGGCCGTTGGTCATTGATGCAAGAATTAAACCCCATCATGCACCTCCTGTAGAGAAAGATCCTGCCATTGAAAAACGCATTGATCGGATTTTTGCCAAGGGAGGAAGTTTGCAGAATATTGCGTAATCGACACTTTTATTTGCGGTTGTTTGCGTATTTTAGGTAAAATTATCAAGCATGAACCAATATATTGCTCAATTAGCTCAAATGGGGGCTGCTGAAAAAAGAACCATTATAGGATTAATGAGTGGTACTTCTTTAGATGGATTGGACATTGCTTTATGTGAAATTGCTGGAAGTGGTATGGAAACAGAAGTAATATTGAAGAATTTTACTACTGTTCCTTTTGAAGAAGATTTTAAGACGGCTATTCGTTCCATTTTTTCTAAGAAAATAGTTGACTTTGAGCAACTATGTTTATTAAATCCTTGGGTTGGAGAAAAACATGCTTCTATTATTTTAGCTACTTTAAAGGGTTGGGGGATTGATCCCTCCGAAATCAATTTAATTGCCAGTCATGGGCAAACCGTTTATCATGCCCCTAAAATTTTACACCAACATCCTCAATTTGGAAACGGTACTATGCAAATTGGAGATGGGGATCATATAGCAGTAAAAACGGGAATCATTACTATTAGCGACTTTAGGCAAAAACATATAGCTGCAGGGGGAGAGGGAGCGCCTTTAGCCGTTTATGGAGACTATTTTATTTTTAGCAAAAAGGGAGAAGACCGAATCATGTTGAATATTGGGGGGATTGCTAATTATACATTTTTGCCCGGGAGTTTAGATGCTTCCAAAATTTTCAGTACTGATACCGGCCCTGGAAATACTTTAATGGATCAGTTTGTACAAAAACATTTTGATTTGCCTTACGATAAAGATGCTGCAATTGCCCAACAAGGTAACGTGAATGAGGCTTTATTGACGGTTTTGTTAGAAGATGATTTTTTTGCAAAACCTTTTCCCAAAACTACTGGACCTGAATTGTTTAATCTAGCTTATGTAGAAAAATGCGTTGTAGCTGCTGGGCAAATTGGTATTTCTCTATACGATATAATGGCAACGCTGAATAGATTGACTGCAGTAACAATTGTAGAAGCCATTCAAAAAGGGCAAGAAATGATTGGGAATAAACAACTATCTATTTATAGTAGTGGAGGTGGCATGCATAATCCAATGATTATGCAGCATATTCAATCTTGCTTGCCCGAATCCTCATTTTTCACAACCGACGCCCTGCATATTCATCCAGATGCT
>JBKBWE010000367.1:0-2220 GCA_046289145.1 Sediminibacterium sp. | reverse complement strand
AATTGTAGCCTCGGATGTAGGCGGCATATCAGAAGCAATCATTCATGGAAAAACAGGGCTACTCGTTAAGCCTGGTGATATAAATGCACTCGCGGAAGCAATTAACTCTTATCTCAGTGATGAGCAATTTACTATAAACATAATAAAAAATGCATTGGAAATGGCTAATAAATTTACATGGATATCATCAGCAGAAAAAATTCTCGATATATACAGGGAGATTAATTATGTCAACACCGAAGGTATGCCATCTCACTACAGTCCATAACCCTTTTGATGATCGTATTTTCCATAAGGAATGCAAAACCCTTGTGAATGCAGGATATGAAGTTTTTTTAATTGCTCCTCATACTAAGAATATGATAGTTGATGGCGTTAAAATAATTGCCTTGCCAGAGGCTAACACTCGATTACATCGCATTTCTCTGCTCACTTTAAAGGCTTTTTATACTGCTTTTAAGCTAAAGGCAGATATATATCACTTTCATGATCCGGAGCTTTTACCAGTTGGAGTGCTTTTGAAAATATTTACCGGTCAGAAAGTAATTTATGATGTCCACGAGGATGTCCCAAGACAAGTTTTAAGTAAATACTACATATCGAAACAATTAAGACCTACAATATCTAAAATATTTGAAATATTTGAAAATCATTCTGCAAAAAGATTTGATTATCTCATAACAGCTACTCCTTTTATAAGGGATAGATTTCTGAAAATGAGATGCAAAGCTATAGATGTTCAGAATATGCCTCTATTATCGGAATTCACTAATATAGAACATGACTGGGGTGCTAAAGAAAAGGCAGTATGTTATATAGGAGGCATAAATAAGATAAGAGGGCTTTACGAAATGTTGGAAGCCATGAATTTACTTCAAGACGTCAAACTTTATATAGCTGGTCCTGTAGAGGGAAAAGAGGAGAAAAGCGTTATGGCTAATTCAAAAAAAGTAAAGTATCTTGGATATCTTAAAAGAGACGAAATCAAAAATTTGTTTAAAAAGGTTATCGCGGGATTAGTTTTATTACATCCCGAAGATAATTACAAAAAATCTCAACCTACCAAGCTTTTCGAATATATGTCCGCCGGATTACCTGTTATTACTTCAAATTTTCCTATGTGGAAAGAAATTATTCAAAGCTATCACTGTGGTTTATGTGTTAATCCTTTGAATCCTAAGGAGATTGCAGAAGCTATACAATACTTAAGGGAGCATCAAAAAGAGGCTCGAAAAATGGGAGAAAACGGTAGAAAAGTAGTTTTAGAGAAATACAATTGGGAAAAAGAAAGTGAAAAACTGTTGAAAATATATCGTGATTTATGATTATTAAGGAATTACCTCAAGATGATTTCAATAGGTACGAGAAGTTAAGTTATGAGTATGGGACTATCTTTAATTCGCTAAAATGGCTTAAAATCTTCGGAGATAAGGTTAAGATTTATGGGATTTATAGCAACGGGAATAATTTATCCGGTGGATTTACAGTTTATAAAGAGAGGAAATTCGGGGTATCAATTTACCGTAATCCCCCGTTTACTCCTTTAATAGGTCCGTTTCTTAAAATAGATGCTTTGAATCCAGTACGTGTGATAAATACATGGAAAGAAGCTATCTCGAGTATGACAGTATTTATGGACAATCTACCTTATTTAATTATTTCATTCTCTCTTGACAGACGTATAGTTGATACCCAGCCTTTTATATGGAATAAATTTAAAGTAGTCCCAGGATATACTTATATTCTGGATCTGACTTTGCCTATTGATGATATTTGGAATAGAATGTCTAATGAGAGAAGAAACGATATCAGGAAAGGACAAAGTGATGGTTTAACTGTAGAACAAACTAATAACTTTGAGATAATAAAATCTCTCGTGCTTAAGACATTTTCGAGGCAAGGAAAAAAAATCAACGAGTATTATCTTGATAAAATCCTTTTTGGATTTGCTGCTGATGAAAATAGTTTTGCTTTTGTAACTTTCAGAAAAAAACAGCCTATTGCGTGTTCTTTTTGTATCAATGATAAGTATATAGCATATTATATTCTTGGCGGTTACGACAAGGAACTAAAACATCACGGGGCTGGTGCTTTAGCCATGTGGGAAGCTATAAAATATAGTAAGACCCTTGGCTTAAGATATTTTGACTTTGAAGGTTCCATGGTTCCGCAAATTGAGAGATATTTTAGGGGATTTGGCGGGATACTGACTCCTTATTA
>JBKBWE010000073.1:0-10743 GCA_046289145.1 Sediminibacterium sp. | reverse complement strand
CTTGACCTTCTTGAATTGGTTACTGTTACATTCTGTAGTTGTTGATCGTCTGCTAATATTACTTTTAAGGTAGAAGGATTTTCTACTGTGAATGTGTCTGATTTGTAGCCTATATAACTAATGATTAGTCGGTTTGAGCTACTGGTCATAGGGATGCTAAAATATCCAAGGCTATCAGTAAGAACGCCTCTTTCTGTATTAAGCCATTTAATACTAGCTTGATACAATGGATTGAATTGTCCTTTTTTATCGGCTTCTAATACAATGCCTCTTACTTCGTCGGTATTAATATTCTCCGCATCGTGCGCTTTTTTATCTTGTTCTCGATAGTGGCAACATTCAGGCAATTCATTGTATACATTGTCCTTTGCTTTTTTATTCAATAAGTCGTGCCCTGCTTCTACAATTCTATTTTTGATTTTATTAACATTTGCCAATGCAGGAAAATAATGTAGGGTCAACATTTTAGACGCAATATCCCAGTCTGCTTTTTGTACACCTTTGCCTTTGGCCGCTTCTTCAATTCTTTCTTTGCACATTTCGCAGGCACCTTCTACCCTGAATTGAACAGTGGTGGCAATTGAGTCTGCAATCTGTTTGTCTGTTGTATTTTGAGCGATGATTGCATTGTTTGAAAACATGAATAGTAATGCAATGATCCAGTATATATTTTTTTTCATCTTCTTCTTGTTTTAAAAATTTCCTGACACTTTGTTTAGTGTCAGGAAATAACGATTAATGCTTACTATGTGCTGGCTTTGCTTCTTTTAAAGCCATGCCACATTTACTGCATTTTGCATCTTTTTTAGTGCTGGTAATATCTGCATGCATTGGGCATACGTATTGTTTTACCGGTGTTAAAGACATTTTACATTTACTGCATTTGTCCTTTTCTGTTCCAGTAATTTCTGGATGCATTGGGCAAGAATGCGTTGCTTTTGTGCTGTCTTGCTTAGGTGCAGTTTGCTGTGCATAGGTAGCAAGGCTTAGGAAACCTGCTAATACTAGCATGATTGTTTTTTTCATGTTGGTTAAATTTATAATTGAAAAAGAAGATGCGGTATAAAAACGCCAATAAATACTAGCTCTGAATGAGTAGTATTCAATTAAAGAAGAATGTATCAGATTCTGTAATTACAATAAAATTGGTAGAGCGGTATTGGAGTATGTAAAGGTGGTGGATTGCTTTGTGGTACTGCAATAGCCCCTTTGTAATTGACCAATTGAATGGTTGGATAAAAAGTAGTATTATTCGTATGCAATTCAAGCGAAGGCATACTGGTTAAACCTGTTTTTGCAAAATGAGTATCCTGTGATTTTACAAATTTTACTTTGGTTTTGCAGCAATCTTTCATTTTGTGTTTCATTCCACAACTGCTCTCTTCAACTGCTGCATAACTGATAGAAGTAGACTTTAATTGATTGCAACAATAGAACTGCTTGATACTTACACCAAAACTGGCGGCAGCATATACGCAGAACAATAGTATCAATCCAAGTCTTTTCACCATGCAAAGGTAGGGGGCATTTCTATTTCGGGCTTGTTTTAAATGTTAAATCCAACCTTTATCTTCGCGGTTATGGGCCAAAAAAAACTCATCCGATTCGAAGCAATTAAATCTTTTCCTAATGTGTTGGAGTATCCTCAGGATATGAAGGGCAAATGGGTTGATTTTTTCAAAAATGATCATCCAATTACCCTTGAATTGGCCTGTGGCAAAGGAGAATATGCGGTTGGTTTAGGCAGCATGTTCCCCGCACAAAATTTCATTGGTATTGATATAAAAGGCAATCGAATTTGGCGAGGAGCCAAAACAGCTATTGATGATGGGTTAAATAATGTGGCATTTGTACGTTCGCATATTGATAAAATCACCGATTATTTTAATCCAGGCGAGGTTTCGGAAATCTGGATCACTTTTCCTGATCCACAGTTAAGGGGTTCCCGTTTCAAGAAAAGGCTCACCCATCCAAGGTTTCTTCGCTTATACCAAACCATCTTGCAAAACGGCGGCTTAGTTCACCTTAAAACAGATAGTCCTGACCTTTACCAATTTACTTTAACTGTAATCAACTTATTCCAACTTGATTTGTTAGAAAGCTCAGATAATGTGTATGCTGCTAATTCTGTTAAGCCAGAATTGCAAATTAAAACACATTATGAGGGATTAGATATTGCTGGAAGCAACAGAATTCATTACTGTTGTTTTAAAGTAGACAAACCCCTTCCTATAGAAAAGGATGACATTTTAAAACAATTGATAAGTGAACAGGGAACTGATTGAGGGTAAAGATTTTTATTACGACGAAAAAGGGTACATGGTTTTTACAGCCGAGTATCACCTGAATAAAGGGCATTGTTGTGGATATGGTTGTAGGCATTGCCCTTATGACTATGAATGTGTTCCCGAGCCAAAGCGTTCTGCTTTATTGGAAGAAAAAACAAACACGGCTTAGTGTTTTTGTATCTTGCATTTACTGTATGAAGAAATCAGTTGAAAAATTAAAAAGTGTTTTACCCAGTGGTGCTAAAGAACCATCCTTCTTCGAACAAGTATTTGAAGTTGCTAAATTAATTCCGAAAGGAAGAGTAACTTCTTACGGGGCTATTGCCCATTTTCTAGGAACTAAAATGAGTGCAAGAATGGTAGGTTGGGCAATGAATGCTGCTCATGCTATTCCAGCTATTCCTGCTCATAGAGTAGTTAACAGAAAGGGCTTATTATCTGGTAAAATGCATTTTGCCACTCCAACCAAGATGGAAGAATTATTGGCAAAAGAAAAAGTTAAAGTAGTGGATGATCAGGTGGTTGACTTTGAAAAAATATTCTGGGATCCTGCTGTAGAATTATCTTGAACTATATTTGCGCTCCATGAGCACAAAACCTGTTTTACATACGGTACTATCTCCTCGTTTATTGGATATATATGATATTAGTAACAGTATTGTTGTTGTCATAGACGTATTCAGAGCAACTTCAACCATTGCAACCGCTTTGTACAATGGTGCAAGCAGGGTGATACCTGTTGATACAGTTGATAAGTGCATACAAATCGGCAAAAATACCGGTGGAATTACTGCTGGTGAAAGGGATGGGAAAATTATCCCGGGATTGGAGCATGGCAATTCGCCTGCGGAATATCCTCGTGAATTTATTGAAGGGAAAACCTTAGTGCTTACAACAACTAATGGCACTAAATTATTGCATATGGCATTGCAAAATGGTGCTGCAGAAGTAGTAACTGGATCCTTCCCTAATTTATCAGCGGTATGTAGTCATTTGATTGCTCAAAAAAAGAATGTAATTCTGGGTTGCTCCGCATGGAAAGACAAATTTAATTTAGAAGATACTTTATTTGCTGGTGCTGTAATTGAAAGAGTAAAAGCCTATTTTACCATTCATTGCGATAGTAGTTTAATGGCAGAGAATATGTACCAGTTACATAAAAATGATTTAAAAGGATTTATAAGAAATACTACGCATTGGCATCGATTGGCGCAATATGGATTGGAAAAAGACCTTGAATACTGTGTAACCCCTGATTTAGCTAATATTTTGCCTTTTTATAAGAATGGCGACCTAATTGTGAAGGTTTCTGGTGAATAACAAACATTTCATTCACATTTTACGGTTTATTAATCCATTTTAAATTTCCTTTCCTTTACTTTTGCAAATTGGCCTTTTTTGGCTGATGCAAAGCAATGGCACTACCTTATTTAATTAAACATATTTACAATTTTGGTACGGAAGAAGTGATCCGTAGGGGTAAGAAAATTCATGCATTGGGTAATGTTGAACTGATTGAGTACGATGACCTGTTGGGCAATATCATTTTCAGGGTAAAAGACGATGGCTATAGTACTTTTTATAAAGTACATATTAATCAGTTTAAAGATCCTAAAACCATATCCCTAAGATGTTCTTGCCCGTATAACTTGGCTGAAGTGTGCAGACATAAAGCAGGTGCTTTATTTCACTTACAAGATATGTTAGACAAAAACTTGTTGGGTGATAAAGAAACCATTTATGATCAAAAACATACAACAGTTAAAATAAAATTATTGGATCTTAAATTAATCCGTATGCTAACATCTACGGAGTCTTTCGAAAAAGGGGAGGAATATTTAAGAGCCAATAAAGCTACTATTTTAGAAGCTAAAAATGAACGAGTGGTGGCAGAGTTGGATTATGACAACGAACACCATAAAGTAGTACTACAAAAAAACGAGGAAAGAAATTTTGATACCAGTTGCACTTGTAACAGTGAAACTGAACATCCTCTTTGTGTTCATAAAGGAATTGTTTTTTTACAATTATTCAAGAATCATGGTGCTGCTTATTTTGATAGCATTAGAAATTGGGACAAAGAAAAGAATAAATTATTAGCGCTTTATGGATATTCTTTAGATGATGATATCAAGGGTAAATTTGAATTTACTTATACTGATGGGAAACCTTTTTTACGGGTTTTAGATAGTAGCATAAAAAGAGTTTCTGTAGCAGCTGGCGTTGAAACAAAGCCTAGACCGCTTGAAATGCAACCTGCATTTGAAGTTGAAACAGAATCTGTTCAAGAAGCTTCTTTAAAAATTGGGTTGGTTATTACTTCTTTTCCTACACAATATCCCAATGTGCAAATTGAAGCAGTTCAAGGTGAGGCCAATGAGGAATTAACCAAATTCATCAGCAAGACAGTAAAAATAGATCTCACTAAATTTGTGAATACAGCTGTTTTTTCTGAAGATGATAAAATGGTATTGCAGCAGTTGCGTAAACTAATGTCTGCAGAAGTGAATAGGTACTTGAATCGCAATTCTCCTTTTAGTGGTATTTGGGAGAATATTATTCAACAGCATACCGATGAATTGCCCGAAGAAACAAAGCATTTGATTAATGAATACCTGCATCCGAAATTAAAGAAATTATTTACTGAATTTGCGGGTTCTCCTTTTGTGTTTTATTTGCCATCAGGTAAAAGATTTGTGACGGAGAATTTGCATGAAGCGGTTTTGTCTGACCATTTTATTCAACCAGAATTCAGTATCAATTATAATAACCAACAGTATGAGGTAACTTGTAATGTACAACTACCATCAACATTAATTGCAATAAGCAATAATGAATGTGAGTCTCCAATGTTTTTTCAACATGGGGCCAACTTTTATATTTGGAAAAAGCCTGAAGACATTTTATTGGTAGAGCAATTTTTGCCATCCGGTAAGTTGACTATTGCAGAACAAGATTGGTCTCAACATTTGACTAGTTTTATTTTACCTATTTCTAAGAATTATCCTGTTCATTTTGCCAATGTTAAAAAGGAAGAAGTAAAAGATGTTAAGCCTGAACTAAAAATTCTTTTGAAAGAAAAAGGCGAGTACCTACTTTTTCAACCAGTTTTTAATTATAAAGGTTATGATGTTCAACACACGGATAAAGAAAAAATATTTTTTCCTATAGCAGATAGATTGCTGGTTATACATAGAAATATTGCTGCTGAGCAAGAATTACTTGCTCGAATTGAATCGCTACATTCTGGTTTTGTTCGTCCTGTAGACTCTAATATACTTGCTTTAAAAGGGAAAGACGTATTGAAGAACAATTGGTTCTTCTTATTTATTGATGCTGTAAAAGAAATGAATATTCCTGTTTTTGGATTTGAGGCCTTGAAAAACTTCCGATTTAATACAGCAAAACCATCTACTAAAATATTTATCAGTAGTAATACCGATTGGTTTGATGCTAAAATTGAAATTCAATTTGGTGAACAAAAAGTAACTGTTGATGATGTTAAAAAGGCATTGGCCAATAAGCAACAATTCGTTCAATTAACAGATGGTACACTGGGTATTTTACCTGAAGAATGGGTGAAGAAGTATTCTTTACTATTTAGGGTGGGTGAAGGTAAAGCGGGTAATATGAAACTCAGCAAATACCATTTTAGTGTAATTGAGGAATTGTATTTGCAAAGAGATGAAGAAGAATTGTTTTTTCAGTTAGAAGAGAAATATGAGCGACTAAAAGACAATCATGAAATTAAGCCGGTTCCTGCACCTGCGCATTTACAATCTGTACTTAGACCGTATCAAGAAAGTGGATTTCAATGGCTGAATTATTTGCGAGAAGTACAATGGGGAGGAATTTTAGCCGATGATATGGGTTTGGGTAAAACCATTCAAGCACTTTGCTTTTTACATCATTTAAAAACAGAGAACGGCAGTTTAAAAGCATTAGTGGTATGTCCTACTACTTTGATGTTTAACTGGCAAAATGAAATTAAAAAGTTCACTCCTGATATTAGTTTTTATATACACCATGGTGGTGCGAGGTTAAAGGATGGCATCAGCAATAAAGCTTTTGATGTAATTATAACTACCTATGGCACTTTACGAAGTGATATCAAGCAATTTTTAGAAGTTTCCTTTGACTATGTTATTTTAGATGAAAGTCAGGCAATTAAAAACCCAGGAAGCAAGGTAACCAAAGCTGCCTCCTTGCTTAAAGCAAAGAGTAGATTGTGTTTAAGTGGAACTCCATTGCAGAACAATACTTTTGATATATATGCCCAAATGAATTTCTTAAATCCTGGGATGCTTGGTAGTATGGAATTCTTTAAACAAGAATTTTCCATACCTATTGACAAATTTGGAGAAAAGGAACAAAAAGATCATTTACGAAAACTGTTATACCCGTTCATTCTTAGAAGAACCAAAGAGCAAGTTGCTAAAGATCTTCCAGAAAAACAGGAAATGGTTCTCTTTTGCGAAATGGGTCAAGAGCAAAGGAAAATTTATGAAGCCTACAGAAATGATTACCGTGATAAGATTTTAGGGGTTGTTGAAAATCAAGGAATACAAAAATCTCAGTTAACCATTTTGCAAGGATTAATGAAACTTCGCCAAATTTGTGATAGCCCTGCTATTGTAAAAGAGGAAGAGCGTTATCCAAATGTTTCTGTTAAGTTAGAAGAATTGGGCAGAGAAATCACCGAGAATATCAGTAATCATAAGGCCTTGGTTTTTTCTCAGTTTTTGGGAATGCTTGCATTGATTAAAGAGAAAATGAAAGAATTAGGAGTTGATTATGAATATTTTGATGGTAGTAGTACAGTAGCAGAAAGAGAACGTGCCATTCAACGTTTTCAAAACGACGATAATTGTAGGGTATTTTTGATTTCACTCAAAGCAGGAGGAGTTGGTCTTAACCTTACTGCTGCAGATTATGTGTACATTGTAGATCCATGGTGGAATCCTGCAGTTGAACAACAGGCTATTGATCGCACGCATAGAATTGGTCAAACCAAAAATATATTCGCTTATCGTATGATTTGTACCGATACGGTAGAAGATAAGATTCTTAAACTGCAAGAACGGAAAAGAAATCTTGCTAGAGAAGTAATTACAGATGATGAAGGCTTTATAAAGACTTTAACTAAAGAAGACGTGGAGTACCTATTCAGTTAAGGCTTTCACCGATTTGATACTTATTGTTTCCCATTATCATGATAGCTTGCCATTAAAATTATTAATCAAGTGTTTTCCTTGATTCCATTTTAGCTTTGGGCTTTCAAAAATTTATTTATGCGTTTACTATTACTGGTCTTGAGTATTTTCTCTAGTGTTGCTTTAATGGCACAAAGTACAGCTACCTTAAAGGGCAAGTTGGTTGACAGTGTGGGAAAGCAGGCACTTAAAGATGCTTCCATTACCGTTTTAGAGGCCAAAGATTCCACTTTGGACGTATTTGGATTAGCCAAAGCAGACGGGAGTTTTGTAGTAGAAAAAATTTCCTTTGGCGAAATGATTGTCATGATCAAATTTCAAGGATATGAAGCTTACTCTAAAAAGATAAACTTTTCCAAATCCAATGCATCGGTAGATTTGGGAACCATTTATTTACGATTGGCTGCGAATGATTTGGGGGAGGTTACTGTTACACAATCTCCCATTTCTATAAAAAAAGATACTGTTCAATTTAATGCTTCAAGTTTTAAAACTAAGCCTAATGCTGTTTTAGAAGATTTATTAAAAAAATTGCCTGGTGTTCAGGTTGAAGCAGATGGAACCGTTAAAGCACAAGGTGAAAATGTACAAAGAGTGTTGGTGGATGGTAAAAGATTTTTTGGCGATGACCCAAAATTGGCCACCAAGAACTTGCCTCCTGATATGATTGATAAAATTCAAGTTTTTGATGCCTTAAATGACCAAAGTGCTTTTACTGGTTTTGATGATGGAAATAGAATAAAGACCATCAATATCACCACAAAAAAAGATAAGCGTAAGGGATATTTTGGTAGAGCAGTATTGGGAGGAGGATCAGATTCAGAAGAGGGGCGTTATGATAATAGTGTAAACCTTAGTTATTTTAATGGTGATCGTCAACTTACGTTTACGGGCCAGGCCAATAATGTAAACAAACAAAATTTTGGTGCACAAGATTTATTTGGCGCTGGCGGAGGTGGTGGAGGCGGAAGAACCATCGTAATTGCTGGGGGCGGTAGAGGTGGTGCAGGAGGTGCCACTAATAATAGTGGAGGTATTATTAGAACTTTAGCTGCTGGTTTAAACTATAAGGATATTTGGGGTAAAAAAACAGAAGTATCTGGTAGTTATTTCTTTAACGATATGCAAACAGTTCGTGAACAAAATAGCTATACCCAAAATTTAATCCCAGGAAATCCTGATTCTTCCATCTTTAATTCTCAACTAAATAATTCTGTTACAAAAAATCAGAACCATCGGATTAATTTCAATATTGAGCACCAGTTTGATTCTTCTAACTCTTTAATTATAAGACCAAATATTAGTTTTCAAGAAACATCATCCGCAACAGATGTAACTACGTTTTCTACAAGGGGTACCA
This sequence comes from Sediminibacterium sp., assembly GCA_046289145.1. GTDB lineage: Bacteria > Bacteroidota > Bacteroidia > Chitinophagales > Chitinophagaceae > Sediminibacterium. Next base: position 1,882 of record JBKBWE010000073.1, on the reverse strand, counting down.
GTAAAAATTTAAATAATTCTATTGCATCTACTGATAGAAACAATAGTGGATACAATGCTAGTTTGGAAGCAACATTTAGACATCGTTTTAAAAAGAAAGGAAGAACTTATTCAATTGCATTTAATCCGGGCCAAACTGTTAATGATGGAACAACTTCTAACTATTCTATCAATAACTTTTTTAATACTACTACTCCCTATGCAGATACCATCAACCAAGTAGGTATAACCAATAGAGATAGCAAAACCATGAATGCTACTTTTTCCTATACAGAACCTATTGGTAAAAACCAAATTCTCGAATTTAACTACAACTACAATTCAAACGTAAATAATTCAGGAACGCAAACATTTGCCTACAATAAAGCAAATGGTCAATATGATATTGTAGTTCCTAATTTGACCAACGTTTTTGAAAATACATTTAATTCAAATAGAGTAACATTGAATTATCGTTTGCAGAATGCAAAATATAATTTCAGTATAGGTTCAGGAATTCAAACCGGAGACTTAATTAGTAAAAACTTAAGTAAAGACAGTTCTATTACACAGAACTTTGTCAATTTCTTTCCAACCATGAATTTTCGTTACGACTTCTCTAGAACGAAGAATTTAAGAATCTTTTATAATGGAAGAACGGGTCAACCTACTGCGCAACAGTTGCAGCCTGTAGTTGACAATTCAAATCCTTTGAACATTACAACGGGTAATCCAAATTTGAAGCAACAATTCATTCACACTTTCCGCATATTATTCAATTCATTTGATGTTGTTTCTCAAAAATTATTTTTTGCAACTATCAATGCAAACTTTACCGCAAACGATATTCAAAATTCAACTACTTACTTGCCCAATGGTGCACAGTTTACCAGACCTGTTAATTTAAGTGGAACTTATAATATCAATGGATTTTTAAATTATGGATTCCCTTTAAAGAAACCAAAGAGCAATATCAATTTAGGTGTTAATCTAAGCAATAGTCAAAGTCAAACCCTAGTGAATAACTTGAGCAATTATACTCGAAACACCACTGCTGGATTTAATGCATCCTGGACAACCAATATCAAAGAGGGCTTCGACATGAACTTCTCGTCTAATTCTAGTTTTAGTTTTGCGCGATATACTTTACAGCCTCAGCAAAACGGTGATTTTTTCACCCAAACTTTTGTTGCAGAACCAACCATTTATACAAAATCTGGCTGGGTGTTTTCAACTGATTTCAGGTATATTAAAAATACCGGAAGGGCAGAAGGCTTTAATACCAATATACCATTGTGGAGTGCAAGCATTGCCAAGCAATTATTCAAGAAAAAAGATGGGGAACTCAAATTCTATGTATTTGACTTGCTTAACCAAAACCAGAGTTTAACTAGAAATGTTACTGGTAATACTATACAAGACGTTTCAACGGTTGTATTGAAAAGATACTTCATGATCAGCTTTACCTATAACCTGAGAAGTTTTGGTGCTCCTCCTGCCAACCAACAAAGAGGACCCATGCAAATGTTTAGGGGAGCTCCAGGCCAAGGAATGCAAATGATGCGGAATTTTAGACAGTAAATGTTAAGTAATCTGGAATTTTAGTTTAATTGCCCTTTGTATTTCAAAGAATTGTAAATTTGCATTTCATTTGAAACAATGGTAGCAAGCATTACATTCAATTTACACGCTAACAACTGTTCGTATTTAACGGAACAGTTGTTGATACCATTCATCGTATTACCGAGGCCGCGACGTGGTTTCTGATAGGACGAGCAACTGGCACTTGCCCCTATCAGTGAAAATTTCTCCGAAAAATTGGTTAGGGCTTTACGCTATCTTTTTACTCTTTATAATTATACAAATACGTTGGAACAGTCAATTATTGTTCGTGTAGCAACTGC
>JBKBWE010000072.1:10362-10749 GCA_046289145.1 Sediminibacterium sp. | reverse complement strand
CATTGATTAATATGAAGGGGATCCCAAATATTAATTGGGCTAAATGCAGTTTCTGACTGTACATCATTTACTCCAGTAATTTCTTTATTTCGAATTGATTGTATCCTATAAAACATCGTTAAAATATTAAATTATCTATATGTACGCCTGGATTATTATCAATTGCGGTTTTAATACGACTGACAAGTTCATTGACTTTATCCTTAGCCCATGCTGGATTCATACCTCCAGATGGCGGGTTATTCAAAAACTTTTCCAATTCTATAACAATCTTATCCGCATAAGAACCATGATTTCCCGAATTCAAACTTGCGGCAATAGCTTTACCGTTTTGAGTAGCATCATTATAATCAAACCCTGCCCGCATAGCCATTTGCATAATTGGGT
>JBKBWE010000072.1:0-10352 GCA_046289145.1 Sediminibacterium sp. | reverse complement strand
CAACCAATACAAGTCCTTCCCTAAGTCTTTTTTGAGATCTGTTAGCTTTTAAAAGTCCATCAACCCCAACTACTGCAAGAATTTTTTTCCCATGAATAATGGCTTTTGCACTTGCAGCAGCATAGCCGGCGAATGGTATTGCTGAAGCATAGCTAAGATAGGCATTCGTTTTTTCGCCTTGTAGTTGATAAGTAAATCCGCTAATTACATCAAAAACTTCTCCACCAACTGGTATAAAACCTAATAAATCAAGTGCCAAATGTAATTCATCATTAAAAGTATCAAATAAAAGCCTAAAAGTCGACTTTCGTTGCATTTGTGGCAGCTTGTCGTTTTCTAATTTACTTAGTGCGTATTTTAACGTAAAAAGCCTAATAATATGAGCGTTCATTATTGGATCCGAAATATTCAATCCATAGGAATTGTTTAGTTCATTTAGGATTTCATTCTCATTAAACTCAAGATTGTTCATAGCAACACTAAGTACAAGACGTGCACTAATGATCGCATCAAAATCTATATTATTTTCAAGTAATGCATTTTCAATATCTGTCATCAATTGCTCATCAGAACTCAAAAAACCAAGCTTACTTTGGTCATTAGAAACACCTAAAGTTGCTGCTAAAGTTGATGACCTCCCAAGCACATCCGGTACTTGTTGAGAACCCCAAAACGGGTCATTGGGGTCTACATAAAATGGCCCATTTCCTGGATAGTAGGTGTAGTTGGTACTTGAACCCCCAAAACCACTATTAGCAACAGGCCAACCGTTAAATGCTGGATTTAAACTACTGGGCAACGAATTAACAAAGCCGCCACCACTAACAGATGAACTACCCCCTCCACTCCTTCGAGTTGAATAAACAACAACTTCTGGAAGATTTGGGCAATCAATTTTCCTATAAAAAGATAAGCTAATAGAAGTTCCATCATCTGAAATAATCTCTACTGATCCTATATGTAAATAACAGGTTTTTGAAGGAATAACATTGCTTTTAATTTTATTGTCCCTTGTTGAAAGACCCGAATTTTGATCTGTTCTTGGTATATCATTTTGACTAAAGCTAATCTTGACATTTGAATGCCTAAATGCTGTTTTATTTCCTTCAAATTCAGATTTTCTTTTCTTATTTATTGCTGCTTCGAAATATGCATGAACAGATAAAAGCCTATTTGTTTGCTCCCATTTAGAGATTGTTTTTACAGGTTGAGCGAGGATTTGGTCTTTATTGTAAGTATTGTATGCATAAGAACTATCTTTTATTCTTACACAAAAAATATAAGACTTTACTTCCTTTGTTTGTTCATCAATTAATGGAATAAAAGCGACCCCTCCTGATTTTTCAGAGGCAATAGTACTATCGCTTCCCATTCCATTTGACTTTATTAAATTTTGGTTATTTTGATTATTTTTTTGATCAATACCTATTACATAATCCCATTTAGGCATTCCATTTTCTTTGGCAAATTTGGCTAAAAATGGGGAATTTATTTCTCGCTTTTTAAAATCTTCTATTATCCCCTTAACTTGATCAGATGCATTATCAGGGACCGCAAGAAACTTTTCGACAATCGTAACATTATCGACTGTTGAATGATCGATGAGATCAGAAACCGATTTTTTACAACAAATAGAAGAAAGTACCATAAATACAAGTACCGTGACATTTTTTCGGGTTTTCTTAATCATTGCAGTTGAAATTTGGTTTGTAATTTAAATAGAAAATCTATCTGCCAAAAAACATTTCTATACATATTTGTGTTTTAAGAATCTATTTGCTTTTTTGGGGATTATTTGCTCGGAATTGTATATTGTATAATTAGCAAGCATAGAGCTACTCCGCCACCTTTTGAATTATGAGTACAATTGAACAGAATACATTAAAAAATCGGAAGTTTAATTTTGCTATTCCTCATGCTGTAGCTTCACTAAAGGATCTACTTAAGCGGAGTACTCGGCTTAATAACAAAGGGATTGAATGGCAATGAATTCAGTGATATTCGAACTAGATTAATATGCTTCAAAGGTGGCGACTTAACACAAGAAATATTTGAGAATGGCGTACGCCCCCACCCCATGGTGCAAATCAGCTATATTTTACCTTAAGCTTATTTTGAGGAGAAAATTAAACTTCACGTTTAGAAGAAGTGTTCTAGCTATCTTCAAAAAAGGTAGGAATTAACAAAGATTTTCGATTACAATTTGTTTTCTATAATTCTAAAATGACCTTAAATCGCATTACAGCAAAGGTTTGTAGACGAAAAAGAGATACCCTTTTGTAAGATTACCTCTTTGTTATGAATGTCGGGACGACAAGATTTGAACTAATTGGATAATATTTGAAAAATAAGTGACTCGCTTTTTAACAAAAAAGTTTAAGGAATTACTATAAATAAAAAAATTGTTTTTGAAGCAGTTTAATTTTGGCACAAAAATTAGAGACTAAAAATGGTTTTATTTTAAAGTTTATATCAAATTATCTAAAGATATAACACTAGAAATTTCACTATATGGAATAAATAGAGTTAATGAAACTGCTTTAAAAATGCTTTTGCGAATTTTTTAGGGATTCCTTCTAATCTTGTTGAAATCAATTGCAGTATTGCACAACAGAAGATTCCTTTTTTAGGCTAGGAAGAACGTGATAGATAGTAATTCAGGGATATCCTGTTATAAAAAATAGATCAAAATTTAACTGCCTTAATTGTTTGTATTTCAAACTATTTATTGCGGTTTAAAAAACACAATGCAATAGTCAAAATCATTAATTCTGAAAATTTAAAAAAAATCTTACTCACTTCAGTGAAAAGAAGATAAATCTAGAAAGACTTCACACGAAGCTTTCGTAGAGCCGCATTACTTTTTTCAGGGGATTTGTACTTTTAGCTTGATTCTTAACTTTTGCAACAAGTTGATCTTGAAGTCAACTTTTATTAGGACAAGCCTCACAAGAGAGCCTGCATGAATCAGTCGCACATGAGACCTATTGGCATAAATTAACTTAATAATGTTTACTTAACATGAAATAAAAAAGTCTGCAATTATTTAATATAACCTTTGGCCAAGTTAAACCAAATGCAATCACAAGCAAATCAGCTAACCCAAGGAAATAGTCCTCAAAAGTTGCTAACTAATGTGATGAAAATGTAAAATTTATTATCAAGAATTTTATAACAAACTAATTAAAAATATAACAATGAAAAAAATCATATCAAATTCAATTAAATTACTTGTAGTTTTTACACTATTCACTTTTAGCAAGTGCAAGAAAGATACAAGAGACTCATTTTGTACAATTAGTAGAATAACAACCTCTGCAATAAATTCCCAAAGTGGCGTAGTAATATATTATCAGAAATACACTAAATATGGCATTAGGTTAAATATTGCTATTTCGGGAAACATAGATACCCAAATCATTGGACTGGCTTGCGATATACCTAAGGAGCTAAAAATAGAAGGTACCAATATTAAGGTAACAGGACAATTAAAAAAGTTCAATTCTAATGAAAATATTAGTCCTCAGATGGCAGGAGACGATTTATACTATTTGGAAATTACTCAAATCATTAAACAATAAAATATGAAACAAATTATCATTACTCTTTTATTTTTATCACTTTTCCATTATGGTTTTTCACAAATTAAATATGATGATGGTCCAATTATTAATAGCAGCAATTTTGTAACAAGGGGAAGTTGGGGCAGAAGTAATATCACATTCTCCTTTGCAAATGGCACAAATGACATTGCTAATGATGATGAAAGGATTGCTATTAGGCAAGCTTTTCAAATTTGGGCGGATTATGGTAGTTTGAATTTCACAGAGGTGACTTCGAATGCAGATATTGAAATATCTTGGCAAGTCGGTGTCCACGGTGATGGTACTCCATTAGATGGGACTAATGGAGTATTAGCACACGCTTTTTTTCCACCACCAAATGGAAGTGGAACAATTGCTGGTGATATTCATTTCGATGATGATGAAACTTGGACTTTAGCTGATAGACCGACCCCAAGTGGACAACCTATTGACTTAGTAACAGTGGCTGCCCATGAAATAGGACATGCACTTGGATTAAATCATAGTAATGTTGCATGTGCTTTGATGAATCCATTTTATTATGGTTCACATAGATATTTGGCACAAGACGATATTGATGGAATTCGAAGTATTTATGGAAACAGAACCGCGGTTAGAACATCAAATTTAAATTGCAGTGGCGGAACTTTCTTTTTTAATAATGTACCTATGGGAGCAACAGTTTTTTGGACAAGTTCTAATACGGCAATTGCAACGATAGTAAATAATAGTAATCAAGGTATTTTGACAAGATTTGGCTCTGCAAATGGAAATGTTCGAATAACAGGTACAATTACTTTGCCTTGTGGAACATCGATTATTGAATTTATAGATGTTCAAATAGGTACTCCAACACCAAGCCTTTTAGTTTCTGTTTATTGCCCTGAAGCTGTTGCTATTATCAGTAATAGTCTAGAACCTACAAATTTCTCTTGGACAATTGAAACATCAACAGGAACCCAAACTATTAATAACGCAACAAGTATTGAAACTTTCAAAAACATTTATAGTAATGCCTATTTATGTGTTACATACGATAACGCTTGTGGAACCAGCTATCCTATATGTAATAGTTTTGATTGTAGCTATACTAGTGAACAAATGTTTGCTGCTTCACCAAACCCTACAACAGGCGATATACAAGTTGAAATAATAGACAAAGACAAAACTACCACCATAAAAGAAATACAAGTAACCGATAAGTTTGGCAACCTTAAAAAGAAAATTAAGTTTAACGGTAACTATAAAAAAATAAAAATAAATATAGTTGAATTACCAGCTGACATCTATATCTTCCACATTTACGATGGTAAAAAATGGGCAAGTAAAAAAGTGATAAAAAACTAAACAGTTTAATACAATAAAATGGGCGGCTTTCAGCTGCCCATTTTTGTTTGCGTATATTCTTCTCATACGTTTACCTTGTAAACTAAAACTATCCTTTAAAACTTCCAGCGCATTCAATTTACACAAGAAACAGGACTCATCTAAAAAGTCAACAACTTTTTAAAAATTATCGAGTATGCCGAAGGCTTTGCAAAAAAATACAATCCTACCAAAGACGCCTGAAAAATTATCAATCTTACCTCACAGCGAGTTGTGGTTAAATTTCCTAAATCTCTCATCCAGCTAAGCAAACGACCATGGTCGGCAGAACTAGTATACTTTCGCCAAATCTCGTCTTTTGATTCCTCCCCTTTTAAGATAACCTGAACAATTACATTTTTTTAATTTTCATACGAGGGTACTATGGACCTTTTGAAAGCTGGTTTGCTCATTTTTACATCTCTTTTAGTGCAAACTCATTTCAGAACAAAGCACCTTGAAATTGTTGACTCCTGAAACAAAAGAAGACCAATCTTTCGATTGATCTTCTCTTTTAGTCGGGACGACAAGATTTGAACTTGCGACCCCACGCCCCCCAGACGTGTGCGCTACCGGGCTGCGCTACGTCCCGAACTAGTACCCATTTATTGAATGGGGTGCAAATATAGGGTGAAAAGAAATTTTCAGGCTATATTGCATAAAATTTTCAACTACTGCATGAACATTCTACTGAAGCAGGTGCTGATTAACGACCCCCACTCCCCTCACAACGGACAAGTACTGGATCTATTAATTGAGAACAACCGCATTAAACAAATAGGCACTAATTTATCGCATGAAAACGCCACCATTATTGACCAAGAAGGATTGCAAGTATCCACTGGTTGGGTAGATTGTTTTGCGCATTTTGGTGACCCTGGTTTTGAATTCAACGAAAGTTTTGCTTCGGGTGCTGCGGCTGCTGCTGCCGGTGGGTTCACCAGGGTATTTACCTTACCCAATACCAAACCTGTGACCGATAATAAATCCTTAGTAGAATATGCTGCTGGTCAGTCTAAACACTTACCTATTCATATCCATCCCTTAGGTGCCATTACACAAAAAACAGAAGGCAAGGAATTAGCTGAAATGTATGATATGCGCAACAGTGGCGCCATTGCATTTTCGGATGGATTATTGCCGGTTCAATCTGCTGGCTTGTTTGTAAAAGCATTGCAGTATGTGAAAGCATTTGATGGGGTACTTATTCAACTCCCCATCGATAGAAGCATTGGCAGCTCGGGCTTAATGAATGAGGGAGTTATCTCTACCCAATTGGGATTGCCTGGTTTACCATCAATAGCTGAAATCAGCATTTTAAAAAGAGACTTAGATTTATTAAAATACAGTGGTTCTAAAATTCATTTCACTGGCATTACCACCAAGGAATCGGTAAACTTAATTGCAGCTGCAAAAGCAGCTGGATTAAAAGTGACTTGCAGCGTTACCCCCTATCATTTATACTTTTGCGACGAAGATTTACAAGACTATAATACTTATTTGAAAGTAAATCCCCCTTTAAGATCTAGAGCCGATATGTTGGCGCTGCGTGAGGGTGTTATCAATGGAACAGTTGACTGTATTGCCTCTCATCATTTCCCTCAAGATTGGGACCACAAAATTTGTGAATTTGAATATGCTTCATTTGGCATGAATGCTTTAGAAAGTTCCTTTAGTGTAGTGAACCATTTATTAGGACAATTGAGCAATGAACGGTTGATTGAATTATTTTCTTTAAACGCTCGTAATATTTTTGGACTTCCTTCTACTCATATTGTTGAAAATGAAGTGGCAGAATTAACCATTTATCATCGTAATCAGATAGCACAATTAAAGAAAGAAAATATAAAAAGCAAATCCTTTAATAATGCGTTTACCAATATTGAATTAACTGGTAAAGTGTATGCCACTATTAACAACGGTCAATTAACCATTAATTAAACAAACATGAAAGCAAATTTAATCAACGAAGGAATTAAGTACGGGGTAATCTGCGGATTAACCGCGGTTTTATTAATGTATGGAAGCTGGGCTGTAGATATCAGCACTTTTACCAGTGTAATGTTTACCACCACTTTTGTTCCCTACATGATTGCCATTTTATTAATTGGTGGATTTGCAGTTAGAAAACAAAATGGGGGTTACTTGACATTTCAGGAAGGTTTAAAATTTAATTTTCTTTCTTATGCCATTGCTGCTGTAATTATTGCCATTTCAACTTATGTGTTATACAATATTATAGACGAAACTTTAACAGAAAAATCTGCTCAAATTGGTTTAGAAAAAACCAGGGCAATGATGGAAAAATTTGGTGCTTCTGAAGAAGACATTGAAAAAACAATGGCCTCTTCTGCCGAGAGTATGAAAAAGACAGGATTGAAGGAAATCTTGATGGGCACTGGTTTAGGCCTTATTTGGGATTTTGTAAAATCATTGTTACTTACCTTAGTTGTTCGTAAAGAAGAAAAATTTGAAGATCAATAATATTGCATGAATTTATCTATAGTAGTACCCTTATATAACGAAGAAGAATCACTGCCTGAATTATGTAGTTGGATTAAATCGGTTGTTGATCAACACGGTTATACCTATGAGGTATTGCTAATAGACGATGGAAGCCGCGATGATAGTTGGAAAGTCATACAAACTATTGCAGCTGCGAATCCAAATATAAAAGGGATTAAATTTCAAAGAAATTATGGTAAGTCTGCTGCATTAAACGAAGGTTTTAAAGCGGCACAAGGTGATGTGGTTATTACCATGGATGCAGATATGCAAGACTCTCCAGATGAAATTCCTGAATTATATCAAATGATTATTGAAGGTGGATTTGATATGGTGAGTGGATGGAAAAAGAAACGCTACGATAATACTTTGACTAAAAATATTCCTTCTAAATTATTTAACGCAGTAGCTAGAAAAAGTTCGGGTATTAAATTGCACGATTTCAATTGTGGCTTGAAAGCATACAAAAGAAAAGTGGTCAAATGCATTGAAGTTTTTGGTGAAATGCACCGCTATATTCCGGTATTGGCCAAATGGAGCGGCTTTAGAAAAATAGGAGAGAAAATAGTGGAGCATAGACCCAGAAAATACGGGACTACTAAATTTGGTTGGGATCGTTTCATTAATGGGTTCCTCGACTTAGGGACAATTATGTTCTTAGGAAAATTTGGGAAAAAGCCCATGCAATTTTTTGGTTTATACGGCACATTGGCTTTCTTAATTGGTTTCTTAACCAGCGGCTATTTAATGGTAGCGAAAATATTGGACCCTGAAGTAGGCATCACCAATAAGCCTGCATTTTATATAGCATTGGCTGTGATGATTATTGGTATGCAATTGTTTTTAACGGGATTTGTGGCTGAGTTAGTGGCAAGAAACGCATCGGAAAGAAATGTCTATTTAATAGAAGAGAAATTAGGACTGGAAGAAGCTTAATTGTTTAGCATGGAAAAAGAGCTGATCTTAATTGGAACCACTTGGCCTTTTAGAAGTGGTGGCATTGCTTCTTTTAATGAGAGATTAGCCAGACAATTTCAGCAACAAGGTTTTAAAGTAACCATCTATACTTTTTCGCTCCAATACCCTTCCTTCTTGTTCCCCGGCAAATCGCAGTACAGCACTGATCCCACCCCTACCGACCTAACCATTCATGTGAGCATCAATTCTATTAATCCAATTAACTGGATTTGGATGGGATTCAAAATTGCTAAATTAAAGGCCCCAATAATATTGGTTCGTTTTTGGTTGCCTTTTATGGGGCCATGTTTGGGAACCATTTTACGTATCATTCAATGGAATGGGGTATCTAAAGTGATTTGTATTGCAGACAATGTAATTCCACACGAAAAAAGATTCGGAGACTATTGGTTCACTAAATATTTTATGGATGCAGTGGATGCGTTCATCACTATGAGCAAAAAAGTACACCTAGACTTAAGAAGCTTCACACAAAAAAAAGCCATTACCTGTTCGCATCCTTTGTATGATAGTTTTGGGAACATCATGCCAAAAGAAGCTGCTAGAAAGCATTTGGGTCTGCCAGCTGATGAGCATATCATTTTATTTTTTGGCTTTATTAGAAAGTATAAAGGATTAGATCTTTTATTAGAAGCCTTGAAAATAGTTGCAACAAAAAATATAGCATCTCAAAAAGTACCCATTAAATTATTGATTGCGGGTGAATATTATGAAGGAAAAGAAAACTATCAATCGTTGATCGATTCTCTCGGAATTCAAGATTTGATTTATGCTTTTACCGAGTTTATACCACAAGATGAGGTACAATACTATTTAAATGCTTGTGATTTTGTGATTCAACCTTACCGAAATGCCACACAAAGTGGTGTAACCCCGTTGGCCTATCATTTTGAGAAGCCCATGTTGGTTACGAATGTAGGGGCATTGCCCGATATGATTGAAGCAGACCAAAGTGGATTGGTGGCCAACCCCACACCAGAAAGCATTGCAGCCCAAATTGAACAATTATATTTGTTAGGTGAGGACTATTTTTTACCCCACCTTCGTAGAGAAAAGAAGAAATACCAATGGGATCAATTGGCAAATGCCATCATTGATCTTTCAAAATAAATAACCAATTATGATGAATCAAATCCGGTCAATTATCGAAGAGTCCATTCAGGTAAAACAAAATTTACTCAATAACCCTACCATTATGGAACAGTTGGGGTTAATTGTAGATGCCGTTACGATTGCTTTTAAAAATGGGCATAAAGTGCAGTTTTGTGGCAATGGGGGGAGCGCAGCTGATGCACAACATTTGGCCGCGGAGTTCTCAGGCAGGTTCTATAAAAACAGACAAGCATTGCCTTCGGATGCATTGCATTGCAATAGTTCTTACTTAACTGCAGTAGCCAATGATTATGGGTACGACGAAGTGTACAGTAGATTGGTAGAAGGCACTATGCGAGCGGGTGATATTTTAATTGGGTTGAGCACTTCGGGTAATTCACCCAATATTGTAAAAGCTTTTGAAACGGCAAAAACTAAGAATATTGCTACAATTGGGTTTACTGGTAACGATGGCGGAAAACTAAGTGCCTTGTCTCAATACTTACTCAATGTTCCTTCTAGCAATACTCCCCGTATTCAAGAAAGCCATATTATGCTAGGTCATATTATTTGTGAACTAGTAGAAGCCAATTTATTTCCTTAATATGTTTTCATTATCACAAATTGATGCTAGTTGGACCCTTTTTTTAGATAGAGATGGGGTATTGAACTACGAAAAAAAAGAAGACTATATCCGCAATTGGGATGAATTCAACTTTTATACGGGTGTGCCCGAATCTATTAAATTATTGAATGGATTATTCGGCAGACTAGTCATAGTAACCAACCAAAAAGGAATTGGCAAGGGATTAATGACTCATGCAGATT
>JBKBWE010000366.1:0-2250 GCA_046289145.1 Sediminibacterium sp. | reverse complement strand
TGATTTTTATACTTTTTCCTTTACTAATGTTAATAATCGGAACAATATTTCGCATTAATGAAGATGTTGTTTCAGATGAAATTTTTGCATTGCTAAGTTTCATTATTTTTTTTACCTACAACAGTGTGGCATTTAAATCAATGTTTAAAGAATCTACCATAAAAACAATGATCAAAAGCTTGGTATTTACCCTTCTTCATACCTTGTTCTTCATCTTAGTTTATCGATTTATTGTATTTAAAGTAACGCTTTGGTTCATTTAACCCGATATCTGTTTTTAGATTAACGGTATTTATACCAAGAACCAGTATTTACTAATAGTATTTTATCAGATGATTTAGCCCATCCCTTTTTTATTAAATATTGTGTGGCTTTATATGTGGCTGCACCTTCAGGACTTAATAGCAAACCCTCAATTTTTGCAATTTCTTCAACACCATCTTCCATTTCTTTTTCTGATACCGTTAATGCGATGCCATTGCTTTCTTTCAGTACTTCTAACATCATTGCTGTAGCAAAAGGATATGGTACTGCTAAACCTAATGCAGCGGAAGATTTAGGGGTATAATTAGTAGGTAATTGGCCGTCATTAAATAGATGTACCATCGGGCTACATTCATACGATTGCACCAATACCATTTTAGGTAATGGCCCCTTTATTGCATTCATTAAACTTAATTCTTTAAATGCCTTCCATATTCCAATTAGTCCAGTGCCACCACCAGCTGGATAAACAATAATATCTGGCAATTCCCAATTGAATTGTTCTGCAATTTCGTACCCCAATGTTTTCTTCCCTTCTAATCGATAAGGCTCTTTCATGGTAGACATATCAAATGCTCCTGATGAAGCCGCAATTTCCCTTGCCTTTTTACCACAAGCATCAATTAAACCATCTATCTGAATTAAATTAGCGCCGTACAATCTACACTCATCTTTTAAAGTGTCGGCGGTATGTTTGGGCATTATTACCGTTGCTTCAATTCCTGCTTTTGCGCAATAAGCGCTCATGGCACCTCCCGCATTGCCTGCTGTTGGAATAACCATTTGTTTAATGCCTAATTCTTTTGCTTTAGAAACCCCCATACTTAAGCCTCTTGCTTTAAATGAGCCAGTGGGGTTTACTGCTTCGTCTTTCAAATACAAAGAGTCTATATTTAAAAAATCGGATAATTTTCTTAATTGACCAATAGGAGTGAAGCCCTCGTTTAAGGATACTATATTTATTGAATCTAAAACCGGCAATACGAATTGGTATCGCCACATAGAGTAATCTGCAACATTAATTGCCTTAATTGTTTGATTGCTTAGATCGTATTCTGCAGATAAAGGCACATTGCAACAAGTAGAAAATGTTTGGATATTTTGATGATCATATTGGAGATTACATTTACTACAAACTAGATGGGTAATTAAAGACCCAGTATTGAGCTGCTGGTTTTTCATTCAGCAAATTTATACAGCAGTCAATAACATTAAATGATTAAATAGTTATAGACAATAACTACAGGTTATAGATAGATTTTGCCATTTTAATGAATCCCTTGTTTAAATCACTGGTTTCGCCTTTTCGTTCTATAAAAAAGAATTGTCTATGTAAGGCTAACCCTTCAATGGTTACTTCTTTTAATTCACCTGCTTTTAATTCTTTAGCAATTGATATTTTTGGAAGAAAACCCAATGAGTCAGATTCTAAAAGAAAATTTTTAAGTGCTTCTGTTCCGCCTAATCTCACTTTTACATTCAGTTGTGCAAAATTGATTTTATGTTTTGCCAGTGCTCTTTTTAATACTGCGAGGGTTCCACTACCTACTTCTCTTAATGCAATTGGTAAATGTGGTAAATCTTGAATTGAGTAATTTTTTTTCTTTAACAGTTTACTTTTACTACTACAAACAGCTACCACTTTATCAGTAATAAATGGAGTATACTGAATTTGGTTTACTTTGCTGTTCTCTTCAATAATACCTAAGTTTATTTGTTTTGCTAATAGTGCTTCTTTTACTGACTCCGAATTTCTATTCAAAACACTAATGTCAATTTGTTGATATTGTTGATGAAAAGTAGACAATACTTTTGGCAAAATATACAATGCCACTGTAGTGCTTGCTCCCAATTGAAGATTACCTTTTGCTTGAATGGAATCGTGCAAAACTGAAATGTCAAACTCCGTTTTATGTTCAATTTCTTTTACCGTTTGTAATCTATCATATAATAGTCTGCCAGCAGCAGTTAGTTCAATTTGCAAAC
>JBKBWE010000071.1:0-10898 GCA_046289145.1 Sediminibacterium sp. | reverse complement strand
GCTGGAGATCTATATATTGATGCCAGTTTTGAAGAGGAAGGACCTTGCTTCTCCTCAATTCAAAATAGAATTGTTTTAGTAAATGGAGTAAGTACTCTATCTGAAATGCTGCCCAAAAATTTTGTTCGGTTTAATGGATGGGATGGATTTTTGTCTCAACCATCTCTAGAAATTGCAGGCAATAATGAAGCAGTTAAAAAAGCAGTAGAACTATTGGAAGCAGCAGGTTTACCAACTGTTGTATCTGCAGACGAATTAGGAATGATAGGCCCTAGAGTAGTATCAATGATTATCAATGAAGCCTATTTTGCACTTGCAGAAAATATTAGTACAAAAGAAGAAATTAATACTGCCATGAAATTGGGAACCAATTATCCTTACGGACCTTTTGAATGGTGTGAATTAATTGGCTTTCAGAAGGTTTTAACTCTTTTACAAAGCTTGGCAAAAACAAATGAACGTTACAGTTTGGCACCTGCGTTTCTAAACCACTAATACATGGCTTTACTTTTAAATATTGATACAGCAACTGGTTATGCAGGTGTTTGTTTGAGCAAGGATGGTACGGTATTAGCAAGTCAATCTCATCAACACCAAAAAGACCATGCTGCTTTTTTACAACCCGCTATTGAAGCCATTATGAATGAAGGGGGTTATCTATTAAAAGATATTGATGCAGTAGCTGTTACTGGAGGGCCTGGAAGTTATACCGGCATTAGAGTTGGATTGGCTTCAGCAAAAGGTATTTGTTATGCATTAAACAAACCTTTAATAATGGTTAATACACTAGCAGTTATTGCCAATGCAGCTATTGAAAATATTACCGAAACATCAATAGATAAAAACATAATTTTTTATGCAATGATAGACGCTAGAAGAATGGAAGTTTTTGGGGGGATGTACAACCTTCAGCTATTAGCGATAGAAAATGCAAGGGCTTTAGTGCTTGATGAGTTCTTTTTTGAGGGGTTAAATTGTCATTCTAAAGTAATTTTTTGCGGAGACGGTGCCAAAAAGGTTGAACAATTTACCCTACCAATCAACTATAGTATAGATAATTCACAACACAATGTAAATCATATGGTTACGCTTTCAGAAGTCAAATTTATTGCCAATGATTTTGCTAATTTAGCTTACGCAGAACCCCTTTATATAAAAGAATTTTATCAACCAACAAGGCCTTAATAAGTGCTTCCGAAAAACTAATGAGAATAACTATCCTGTATGCATTGCAAAAAAGCTAACTTTGCATAAGTCTTAATACCCCCAATATTACTTGACATGAACGCAACTATTCAATCAATCCTATTAACCAATGGCGCAGAGCCTGTGAAGGTAGATTTCCTTCAGGCAAAGAAGGCATCTTTGATCCTTCGCTCCATTAACCACAAGCTACGACAGCAAATCATCAAACTATTAGATGAGCATCAAAAGATGACTGTTACAGAGCTTTATGTAAAACTTCGTTTAGAACAATCCGTTGCTTCCCAGCACTTGGCCATTTTACGAAGGGCCGGTGTTGTGAGTACTACCCGAGAAGGGAAATTCATTTATTACTCCGTTAATTACACTCGCTTAAACGATGTAGTTGGTTTTGTGAAAGCATTGGTAGATTAATTACCTTTGCCGCAAAATCATTGCATGTTTATAAAACAATTATACACTGGATGTATCAGCGAAGCTGCGTACTATATTGAAAGTAATGGTATATCCGCAATCATAGATCCAATAAGGGATATTGATGCTTATTTAGCTTTAGCAAAAGAGCGCAATGCTAAAATCCAGTATATTTTTGAAACACATTTTCATGCAGACTTTGTGAGTGGACATTTAGATTTAGCAGCTGTAACTGGCGCTACTATTGTTTATGGTCCAAGCACTGTAACAAAATACCCAGTGCATGTTGCAAAAGATCTAGAAATATTTAAACTGGGCAATATAACCATTCAAGTACTGCATACACCAGGTCATACACTTGAAAGTAGTTGCTATTTATTGAAGGATGAAGAAGGAATGAGTAAAGCCATATTTACCGGTGATACCTTATTTGTAGGAGATGTTGGCAGACCAGACTTAGCACAGAAAAGCAATGAAATAACGATGAATGACTTGGCTGGAATGTTGTATGATAGCTTGCAAGAAAAAATAATTCCGCTTGCAGATGATGTGGTGGTGTACCCTGCACATGGAGCTGGTAGTAGTTGCGGTAAAAATTTAGGTTCAGAATCGTTTAGTACCATTGGTGTACAAAAAGCAAGTAATTATGCTTTGAAAGCTGAATCAAAAGAAGCGTTTATTAAAGCAGTTACTGAAGGATTAAACGCTCCTCCTGCGTACTTCCCTATTAATGCCAATATCAATAAAGAAGGTTACACTAACTTAGAAAGCATATTAACAAAAGCAATGCAGCCTTTGTCTGTAAAAGATTTTAAAGAAAAAGTTGCTGATAACGCCATCGTTTTAGATACAAGGCATCCTGATCAATTTATGCAAGGGTTTGTTCCTGGCGCAATTAATATTGGATTAAACGGTCGATTTGCAGAGTGGGCAGGTACTTTGTTGCCTTTTACGCAACCCATTATTTTAGTTACTGAAGTTGGTTTTGAAAAAGAATCTATAGTTAGATTAACTAGAGTTGGATTGGAGAAGATAGAGGGCTACTTAGCAGATGGATTTGAAGCTTGGCAAAATGCTGGAGAAAACATTGATATGATTATTGATGTTGAGGCAGATGAATTGGCCATGGATCTTCCATTTGATGAAAACTTAGTTATTGTTGATGTTAGAAGGGAATCCGAATACGCTAACGAACATGTAAAAGAAGCAATAAATATTCCTTTAGACCAATTAACCGATCCTGGAAGTATGGCTAATTTAGACGACCACCACAATATTTATATCCATTGTGCAAGCGGCTATAGAAGTGTTATTGCAGCGTCAATGCTAAAGAGACAAGGTATACACAATATTAGAAATGTAGTTGGTGGAATTGAAGCAATTAAAGGTTTACCAGAGAAGTTTGAATTTGAAAAAAAAACAGCTGCTTTAAACTAAGATTATTTTACTTCAAGTGAAGCATGTTTATTGGTGTCAAAACTCCATTTCCATCTGCGATGACTCCAAAGATAATTAGCTGGCTTTAGTTTTACAGCTTGTTCTACTTTAGCTGCAAACAACTTTGTGAGTTCTCCGTCTTTAAATGAAAGTGGATCAGAAGTGATTAACTCAAATTTAATTTCATAATAGCCTCTTCGCACTTTATAAAAATGGCAGAATACCACATGAGTATCATTCAGTTTTGCCCCTTTTTCAGGACCTAAAATAAAAGGGGTCAATCGGTTGAAAAAGGGTACCCAATGGGCTTTTAGGTCGCTTGGTGGGTTCTGATCGGCAGCAAGTCCTAATGCATATCGATCTTTAACATAACTCCTGAATTGATTTTTAAAATGCTTAGTTGGAATAAGGATGGTACCGTTTTTGGCACGCATATCATAAATGATTTTGTCCATCACTTTATTAGATAAGGGTTGATAAACCCCAACAAATGGGAACAAGCTATGTCTTGGAATCCAGTGATTTAAAAATTCCCAATTAAAAAAATGGCCTGCCACTAACTGAACATTTTTCCCTGAGCTGTATAAATCATTTAATACTTCAATATTTCCTATCAATCTCTTGTCTGCTTCTTTAGTACTAATCGAAATCATTTTAATGGTTTCAACAATGGTATCAATGAAGTTGTGGTAAAAGTCTTTGGCAATTCTAGTACGTTCTTTTTCAGATTTATCAGGGAAAGCAATCAATAAATTATTCAACACTACTTTCTTTCTGTAACCAAAAAAATAAAACACCAAAACATATAATCCATCTGCAATAAAATACATGACACGCCAAGGCAAGAGAGATAACAAATAAAACAATGGATAAATAATATAGTACATGGCCTTGGGAGCTTTAAAGAATAATATTCTGTAAAATAAGACTCTTTTCTTGGTGATCCGTATTATAATGAAGTCCTCGGCTTTCTTTTCTAAACTGTGCCCCTTTTACAATTAAATATCCAACTGTAATTAAATTACGCAATTCACAAAGCTGAGGCGATACTTTAGTTGAACGATACAATTGCTCTGTTTCTTCAAATAATAAATCTAATCTTTTCATTGCCCTACTTAATCTAATATCAGTTCTTACTATACCTACATAATCACTCATGATTTGCTGTAATTCTTTGAGGCTTTGTGTTATTAAGATCATTTCCCTTGGCTCTACAGTTCCTAAAGCATTCCAATCTGGCAAATGTTCAATCAAACTCAATTGATCAATTTGTTTGCAGGTGTCAATAAAACATCTATGAGCAAATACCATTGCTTCCAATAAACTATTACTGGCTAAACGATTAGCTCCATGCAATCCTGTACTGGCACATTCTCCGCATGCATATAAATTTCGAATAGAAGTTCTACCCCATTCGTCCGTTTTAATACCCCCGCAACTGTAATGAGCTGCAGGTGCTACAGGTATCATTTGTTGCATTACATCAATTCCGATTGATAAACATTTTTGGTAAATATTGGGGAAGTGATGAATGAATTGTTCTTTACCCATATGTCTGCAATCCAAATAAACATGCTCTGTACCAGTTCGCTTCATTTCGTTATCTATTGCACGAGCAACAATATCGCGGGGTGCCAAATCTTTTCTATGATCATAACGCTCCATAAAAGCTTCGCCAGCTTTATTCCTTAATATACCTCCATCTCCCCTAACTGCTTCTGTAATTAAGAAAGAAGGAGAAACACCTGGCTCATATAAAGCAGTAGGATGAAATTGAATAAATTCCATGTTTTCAATTTTACCTTTTGCCCTATATACCATTGCAATACCATCCCCAGTGGCAATTTTAGGATTGGTAGTTGTTCTATATGCCTGGCCACAACCTCCTGAAGCCAATAAAACAATTTTAGAAACTATTTTTTCAATTTGGTTCGTCTGCAAATTCAATACATAAACCCCATAGCAAGTAATATCCAAGGTAGATTTGGTAACCAAATAACCCAAATGATGCTGTGTTAATAAATCAACTACAAAACAATGGTTCAATAAATGAATATTGGGCAAAGCAGCCAACTGAGATAAGAGGGCTCTTTCCATTTCCATTCCAGTTACATCTTTATGATGTAAAATTCTGTTCTCACTATGACCACCCTCTTTTCCTAAACTATAAATACCTGCTTCGTCTTTATCAAATGCAGCCCCATAATCAATAATCTCTTTTATTCTTTCAGGACCTTCTTTAACTACTATCTCTACAATTGCTTCATTACAAAGCCCATCACCAGCAATTAAAGTGTCTTCAATATGCTTACTAAAACTATCTCTATTCGCATCCCATACACCTGCAATACCACCCTGGGCATATTTAGTATTGGTTTCATCTGCCTGCGTTTTAGTAATTAAGATGATTTTTTTATCTGGAAATTGCTTTGCCACTTTTAGTGCATACGTTAATCCTGCAATACCAGAACCAATTACTAAAAAGTCAGTTTGATGCATATAAAAATTTAGATTGAACTAAGCTGGCTCTACCCAAGTACCATGCTCTTTCAACAGATTAATTAATTCGGAAACGGCAATTTCACTATCAATATTTCTCTTCATGATATCCTTTCCTTTATACAAAGTGATTTTTCCAACTCCACTACCTACATAACCAAAATCTGCATCTGCCATTTCACCAGGACCATTTACAATGCAACCCATGATTGCAATTTTATCCCCTTTCAAATGATTGGTTACATTTCTAATTTTAGCAGTGGTCTCTTGTAAATCAAACAATGTGCGACCACAACTAGGGCAGCTGATATATTCGGTTTTAGAAATTCGAGTTCTGGTAGCTTGTAAAATGCTAAATGCAGAAGAATTAATAAATTGCTCAACTGAAGTATTAGTCAAATAATTACGTCCACTAGTATCAACCACACCAGTATTCATTGCCTGGTAGCTATTGTTATTCATTCCTAAGCAAATACCATCCCCCATACCATCTAATAATAACGAGCCACACTCAGTTGCATAATGAATTAAATGTTCATCAGCAGTTTGCCAATTACTATCTGTAATAATTACCACTGGATTCTGAATTTGCTGACTCATGAGCTCCATCATCATTCTTCTAATAGACTGCATCGCATTAGCATTAGTACTGCTTAAGCAAAGCACAACTGTTGTATCATTGGCAAATTCTTCCAAAAATGTATAATCATTAACAGCAGTCGTATCATTAAAGCAATCAACCATTACAAAATTGATGGCATCACTTTTAATACTTGCTTGAGCATACCCTGACCGATCATAAATAGGGAAATAACTGTATTTATCTTGACATGTTTCAAAAGTTGCAGGATAAACAATCACTTTTAAAGTGCCTGGTATTGCAAAATCAAGTAGCTGATTACCGGTAAAAATATAGTCTGCAGCTGCATCCCCAATAGTCCACTTATCTGTTGGCTCATCATACTTGTATCCAATGGCTTCTAAGTGAGTTGGAGTTATTTTTGCCACTTTACTAAAATCGGCAATTACAACTGGCACTTGGCTTCCACCAATATTACTTACTGCAAATGTTTTTCTTCTGCTATAATGGAATGGATCATAAGGCACTTTGCTAATAGTTGGAACAATGCCTTGGGTATACTTTTCGCGATTTTCTAGACTATATCTTTTAATCAAATCTTTACAAACTGGAATTTCTAACTCGGGGTCTTCTGTTAAACTAACCCTTACCGTATCCCCTATACCATCTTCTAATAATGTGCCAATACCAGCAGCGCTTTTAACCCTGCCATCTTCTCCGTCTCCAGCTTCTGTAACGCCTAAATGCAATGGATAACATTCTCCAAACTCTGCTTCCATCTGCTGAATCAATAAGCGATAAGCCTGTACCATCACTTGTGGGTTGCTGGCTTTCATGCTTAAGACAATATTATGATAGTCTTCTGAACGTGCAATACGCAAAAACTCCATAGCACTTTCTACCATACCAATTGGGGTATCACCATACCTACTCATGATTCGATCGCTCAACGACCCATGATTGGTACCAATACGCATTGCTGTACCATGCTCTTTACAAATCAACACCAATGGTGTAAATCGTTCCCGAATACGTTCAATTTCTTCTAAGTATTCAGCGTCTGTATAATCAATTTGTTCAAATTTTTTCTTGTCAACATAGTTGCCCGGATTCACCCTTACTTTCTCTACTATTCTAGCTGCAATTTCAGCAGCATTCGGGGTAAAATGAATATCGGCTACTAAGGGAGTAGTATAGCCGCGTTTGCGCAACTCGTCTTTTATATTTTGAAGGTTTTCTGCCTCTTTTTTGGAGGGGGCGGTAATTCTTACCAATTCTGCACCAGCTTCAATACAACGAATGGTTTGTTCTACGGTAGCCATAGTATCCATGGTATCAGTAGTAGTCATGGTTTGAACCCGTATAGGATGACCACTTCCTAACAACAAATCACCAATTTTTACTTCACGCGTTTTTAATCGACTAAGTTGTGTTAAAGAGTTACAGTATAGTTGCATAAAGTACTTTATGGGGATTATCTTTTTCCTTCAAAAAATCCTTGGTTGCTCAATATTTTTTTGAGCAAAGATATTCTTGCGTCAACCAGTGGAATATTAGAAGGAGCATCCATATTTAATACAAAGAAATAGGGATGTTTGTTCTCCTCAATCCAACCTACCACCCATCCTAGTTGATCTCCTTTTTCATTATAGGTTAAGCCTGTTTTATAGCTCAATTGATAATTGGCATTGGATTCTCTCAACATCATACGCTTAACAATCTCATGCGTTCTTTTTTGAAAAGGGAGTTGATTAAAAAACAAGCGCTTCATAATACCCAATTGTTCATCAGGGGTTAACTTGATGGTATTATTTAACCAAAAGCTTTCGATTGACTTTCCAATGGTATGATTGCCATATTGCAAACTATCTAACCAAAATTGCATAGTGTCTTTCCCAATTCTTCTAGCTACTTCTTGGTAGTACGGGACTATAGAATTTTTAAATGCCCTTTCCATAGTTACAGCAGAATCCAACTGTATAGTCATTTTTTCATCAGACACTACACCAGTTTCTAATGCAATGAGCGAGTGAACAATTTTAAAAGTAGACGCTGGAGAATAAGCCGAGTCTTTGTACCGGTTTAAATTATAAATAGTAAAATCGCCCGTACCATTATCAAATAAAGCAAAAGTTCCTTTTACGCCTGCAGAATCAAAGTATTTACCGATTTCTTCATTTACTTGAACATTGTTGGGTGAACAAGCAACGATAAATGTCCCTAATATAAATAAGCTTATATAAATATATTTTTTCATAACTAATTTAAACAAAGTTAGCGGTTGCTTAGCAAAGAAAAATTTAATCCATTTGGATTCAAACCGTAAATTTAGTTTAAAATAATAATATGCGATTTATAGCACTATGTATGCTATTATTTTTGTTAAATCATGCAAAAGGTCAAGTATACGGTTCTCAATCAATGATGGAAACAAAAATACTTGACTATAGAGGTATTCAATTTTTGGTAAAAGCTCATATTGAAATTGAGGCAACAGGAAAAGGAGGTATTGGGGATCAATTTCATAAAGTGAGAATAACATCATTATCAGCTTCCATTCACCAAAAGGTTCAAGTTGAATACAGGGGCAAAACCTATTATGAATACTCTTTTAACAATGCTTTATCACAGCAGTTCAGCTATATTAGAATAAATACTGCAGAAATTACCGTTGATTTAACTGGATCGACCGATTGTAAAAGCACTTCCTTTTCTGCGGCCAAAGAAGGCAGTTCTAAACAAATTTCATGTTCTGTTGAAAAAGGGAAAAATCTAGGAATAGCGAAAATAAATATTAGTGGCGCTAATTTTACTGGGTTTAGTGAATTATTTGCATTGATTGACAAATTAGAGAGCCAAGCAAATAACCAGACTTCAAATCAAAATACAATTAAAAACCAATCAGACCCATGGGGAACTAATGAACAAAAGTTAGTCAATTCAAAACCCACTGAATCAAATTATCGTCCTAGCTCACTACCTACAAATAATAACGCTTCAGTTGGTTCAAATTATTCTACAAAATCTGCTACAAATAGCCAAGGTTACGATAAATCAGGAAACTATATAGGTCAGGGCACTTATAATAAAACAGGATCTGGAACTTTTATGCCTAATGGCCCTGGAAAATTAAGGGCAGATGGAAACTATGATGTAATTGATAAAAACACAGGGCGAGTTGAAATAATCAGTAAGTCTGAAAATCAAAAAATACTTTTAAAACAACAACAACAACAAACATCTTCTAACATCGCTTCGCAGCAACAAAAGTTGCAAGACATGTATAAACAACAAGAACAAATAAGGATTAATCAACAAAAAGCAAGTTTATTATATGATCAACAAATTAGACAAGCAGCTGATCAATTAACTCAAAGTGTTGGCGCAATGGCTTCAGCTATTGGTAGTATGATTGCAGACGCTAAGGCAAAAAAGGAGAGAGAAAAACAAAGAGAACTTATCCAAGCTGAACAGAGAAGAGCCGAAGCAGAAAGATTAGCAATGGAAAGAAAGTTTAGGAAAGAGAGCAGAGAATATGTTTTTGCAAACTTTAAAGAAAGTATAATACCGCTTTCAACGTCAAAAGTCAATTTAGAAAAACTATACTATTTTGTTTATTCCTACGATCAATCAAAATTAGAAGAAGCAGGGATGCAATATTATTCAAGTAATATAATTGAAATAAAGAAATCAGGTGATGGAACTTGGCCATATAAGCGAAATATTGAGGAAGCTATACAATCATTAACACCATTTAAAGAAATTTTTCATGGATACTATAATTCATTGGAGGAGGCAAATCAAGCTAAAAAAGCATTTGAAACAATGTTAAATAATTCAAATGCAAATTATCAATCCATAAGTTTTATGGAAAAAAAATCATCTCCAACAGAAAAAGAAAATTCTTTAAAAGAATCACTCTGGAATGATGATTTGAATTTGGAGAAAAAGAAAAGTACAACTTCCGAAAATAAAGATCTTTTTTGGGATTCCGAAAATTCTCAGGATTCAAAAAATAAAAGTTCCATAAGTAAAAAAAATAATGTAGTTGATTTTTGGAGCACAGATATATCACAAAAAAAAGAAGAAAAAAAATTAAATGATTCAAATATTACAAAATTAGAAAATGCTATTTTAAATAATAAAATATCAACCATTGCGGAATTATTAGAAAGGATTCCCACCGAGGGTTCCGATTTAAATTTGGAAGCACTAAGAGCACATGGATTGTTTTTAATAAACCAAATAGAGAAGGCCATTGAGATATACAAAAAACATCGTGGACAAAAAATTAATGGGACAGAGGTAAAATGGGAAGATAAAATCAATTCAGATATTATGCAATTAAAAAAGACTAATAATATTGACTTTACACAGATACAAGAACTAATGTTATAATTCTTATGAAGAAAATAATTTCACTAATCATCGCTATTTTAGTATTAAACTTTACTGTTTTTTCACAGGTTGCAATTGCCAAACTAAAATTTGAAGATGCTGAAACAGCATACAATGCAGGTGACTATGCCAAAACGATTAGCAGATTAGCAGATGCGGAAAAACTATTTGGGAAAATAAATTCGCCAATTTTACACTTAAGAATATTAGCCCAGAATAAATTATTTCAACAAACAGAAGAACAGGAATTAGGATTTGAATTAAAGAAAAACTGTTCAATCTTTTTGAAAGACTATGCTGACATTGAAGCCTTAGAAGAAAAATACAAGGAGGTCTATAGGATAAGTGAGAATTTATCGGAAATTCC
>JBKBWE010000070.1:0-11013 GCA_046289145.1 Sediminibacterium sp. | reverse complement strand
GCTCGCCCCCTCAATATCCGCGCAGTGGTTAATGGACTAATTAGTTCAGGCATTGCGATTATTTTATTATTCTCTTTAATTGGATGGGCCGAATCTCAGTTCCCTCAATTAAAAGGAATCAGAAACACCAATCATACTTTACTTTTATTTGGAGGATTGATTATTTTAGGTGTTGGTATATCAGTATTAAGCACGCACAGAAGTGTGTTAAAATACTTGAAAATGAAACTAGACGATTTATATTAAACAGATACTATTTTAAAATAAGCATAAAGCATTTATATGAGCACGACCAATAAAACCACTCCTTTGTTTTCAAAAGAAAATTTCATTTTTATGTTAGTGGGTGGACTAGTGATTGCACTAGGCATGTTCTTAATGAGCGGAGGTAAAAGCGAAGACCCTACTGTTTTTTCTACTAATGAAGTATACAGTAGTACCCGCATTACAGTAGCTCCTATTTTGATTGTAGTAGGCTTGTTAATTGAAGTTTACGCCATCTTTAAGAAGCCAAAAACTGCGGCTTAGACCATAATTGAATTCAACCTTATGACTTATTTAGAAGCTGTTATCATAGCCATTATTGAAGGGGTAACCGAATTCCTTCCTATTTCTTCCACCGGACATATGATTATTGCCAGTTCCTTTATGGGAATTGCGAAGGATGATTTTACTAAATTATTTGAAGTAGCTATTCAGCTAGGTGCTATATGTTCGGTAGTGATATTATTTAGGGGAAAATTTTTTCCATTGAATCGCTGGCATTTTTATTTAAAACTCATTATAGCAGTGTTACCCGCTTTGATTTTGGGTGCTTTATTCTCTGATACAATTGACCATTTATTAGAGAGTCCGATGGTAGTTTCTATCACCATGGTATTGGGAGGTGTGGCCCTAATATTCATTGATTCATTTTTCAAAAACCCCACCATTTCTATAGACGAACAGGTAACCAATAAAAAAGCCTTCATCATTGGCTTTTGGCAATGTGTGGCAATGATTCCCGGCGTAAGTAGAAGTGCTGCAAGTATTATTGGAGGAATGCAACAGGGATTAACCAGAAAGCTGGCTGCTGAGTTTTCTTTCTTTTTAGCAGTTCCTACAATGGCTGCTGCAACAGGTTATAAATTATTGAAAGCCTATACAGAAACTCCTGAGCTAATTTTCACCCGAAATAATATGATTTTATTGGGCCTTGGTAATGTAGTTGCATTTCTAGTAGCATTATTAGCCATCAAATTTTTCATAACCTATTTACAGAAATATGGTTTTAAACTATTTGGTTGGTACCGAGTAATTGTGGGGATGATCTTAATTATTCTTATCTTAACCGGACACTTGAAATAAAAATCATGTCCACACAAACTGCCTCCAAAAAAGTAATCAATGGTTGGGCAATGTACGATTGGGGTAATAGTGCTTACAATCTAGTCATTACATCTACCATTTTTCCAGCTTACTACGAAGCCGTAACAGGAGACGGTAACGATAAAACCCTCAACGATACAGTAGTGTTGTTTGGAAGGGAATTTGTAAATACCTCTTTGTACAATTATGCACTTGCAGTTGCATTTATCATTGTTGCTTTATTATCGCCCATTTTGAGTTCAATTGCAGATTACAAAGGGAATAAGAAACAGTTCCTGTTTTTCTTTTGTACACTGGGCAGCATTGCATGTTCTGCTATGTATTTTTACGATAAGACCAATTTAGCATTTGGTTTGGCGTGTTTAATTATCGCTTGCATAGGTTTTTGGAGCAGCTTGGTTTTTTACAATTCTTTTTTGCCAGAAATAGCTGCGCCAGAAGACAGAGATAAAGTTAGTGCTAAAGGTTTTGCCATGGGCTATACAGGCAGTATGATTTTACAAGTCATTTGTTTTGTATTTGTATTATCACCTGATAGTTTTGGCATTACAGTGGGTAAAGCATCCCAGATTTCCTTTTTGTTGGTGGGAATTTGGTGGTGGGGATTTGGGCAGTTTGCATTGAAGCGTCTTCCCAAATCGGTACCTGCTGGGGGCAGCAAATCGTCTAAGCAAATTTTGGCTGGGGGATATAAAGAATTGAATAAAGTTTGGCAACAATTAAAATCGCTGCCCGTTTTAAGAAGATTCTTGTTCTCTTTTTTCTTTTACAATATGGGGGTTCAAACAGTTATGTTAGTAGCCACTTTATATGGTAAGAGCGAATTGAATATTCCTACCATGAATTTAATCATTGCCATTTTAATTATTCAATTAATTGCTATTCCAGGTGCATTTACCATTGCATGGTTGTCTAAAAAAACCAGCAATTTTACTGCTTTAATGATTACAATTGTTTTGTGGATTATACTTTGCGTAATCGGCTATCTATTACCTAGAGATGGGATCAATGAATTTTATGGTTTAGCGGTATTGGTAGGTTTTATCATGGGCGGAATTCAAGCGCTAAGTAGAAGCACTTATGCTAAATTAATGCCTGAAACAACAGACACTACTTCTTATTTTAGCTTCTACGATGTAACTGAAAAAGTATCAATTGTAGTGGGTATGTTTAGTTTTGGCTACATCAATGAAATTTCTGGTTCACAACGAAATTCAGTGTTGGTTTTAGAGATATTTTTCATCATCGGTTTATTCATTTTAATTTCTGCCAATCAATTGCAATCCCAAAAAAAGTCCAATGAAATTATACCCCATTAACCATAGTTTTTTTAAACTAGACGGAGGTGCCATGTATGGCGTAGTCCCAAAATCATTGTGGAATAAATTAAATCCAGCTGATGAGAATAATTTGTGTAATTGGGCTTTAAGAAGTTTGTTGATTCAAGACGATAACAAACTGATTTTAATTGATACAGGTATGGGCTTTAAGCAGGATGAAAAATTCTTTGGGCATTACGGAATGAGCGGAACCATTGAGTTAGATGCAGAGTTAGCAAAGCTTGGTTTTACCAGAAATGATATAACAGATGTGTTCCATACGCACTTACATTTTGATCATTGCGGAGGAAGTATTGAACGAGTAAATAACCAATTAGTCCCTTATTTTCCTAATGCTACCTACTGGAGTAATCCAATACATTGGGATTGGGCTGTTAATCCCAACGATCGAGAAAAAGCTTCTTTTTTAAAAGACAATATTTTACCTATTCAAGAAAGTGGTCAGTTGAAAATGGTGGATGCCCCTGCCAATGAGTTTACACAAGACGGGCTTTTAGAAAAAGTTGAATTCGCCAATAATTTCAGTATTCGTTTTGTAAATGGCCATACAAAGAGTATGATGTTGCCACAAATCAATTACAATGGAAAGACCATTGTTTATATGGCCGATCTATTACCTTCCGCTTCACATATTCCACTTCCTTATATCATGGGTTATGATATGTTTCCATTAACCACATTAAAAGAGAAGAAATCATTTCTACAAGAAGCGGCTGAGAAAGAGTATATATTATTTTTTGAGCACGACCCTTCTATTGAGTGCTGCACGGTTCATCAAACAGAAAAGGGAATTCGAATGAACCAAGCATTCCGTTTATCTGACTTATGATGATTATATTGAATTATTGCAAGTGGGCCAATTTATGATATTGACCCCAATTATCTTTTTGAAATCATTGAACTAAATGGATAGCGTAGATTTTTGTATCCCATCATATCCACTTTTACACTCCCTACCACAATGGGGCTTTCAATTCTTAGTGGTACATGATTGGCATCATCGCTTACCCATACAGTCATTTTTTCTCCCCCTTCAAATAAAGTACCTTTAACTAATAGGGGTTTGAATTTAATGGCATTGAATTTCCCAAACCTTGTTTTTATTGTTTCTCTACCCAAGTACTTAATATATAAATTGTAGACTTCATTGTCTAAAAACATGGTAAAAGGAATCCGGTCTTCTGGTTTATATTTTTCAAAATCAATATTGCGCGCATAATAGATAGCGCTAAGTACATCCTGTACACAGTTGGGAACTTTTACTGTACCCTTCTCGCTAGTAGCAGTATTAGCCTGTCTATTAAAACTTACGTTCTCATTAATTTTATAGCCACCCTCATCTACATTGCGAATAAATTTGATGGGTTGCAAATTAGCAGTATCAATATAGCTTTCGTATTTATCCCTTACTTTAAATATCCAATCATAACTGCTGTTAGAATTACCAGCACCTACTAAATGATAAACAGGCGTATTATTTAATTTTTCTGCATTCGCAGTAAAAGTTGCGTTGCCTGCATTCACGTATAACCCAATCACATTATAAAAAACGGTAAATGAAATTTGTTCACCACTTTGAAAAGCATAATTTCTTATACCACAAAAATCATCTCCTGCAGAAAGCGGCTTTACTAAAACCAACAATAAAAATGCAATCAATATTTTTTTAGAAGCCATTACTTATTTATTTCTGAATAATCTTACACCTAATATAACCAATGTACCGGCAATAGCTGGTAAGATTAAGTTAATTAACCAAATACCGGCTATTGTGGCAATTATCCCAATTGTATTAGTACTAACCATTCCTAACAATAAAACACTCACTTTTCCCCTAAATCCTAATTCAGCAAAAGCAATGGAAGGAACAATACCTAAAACCAAAAACATTACTCCTACTAAAGAGAAAGCATCTAGCCAAAAAATATTAACATCAAATACTTGCATTAAAAAGTAATACTGTGTTAATACTACAAAGTATCGTAGAATGGAGAGTAATAAAAGTTGTAAAAGTTCTTTCCAATGAAAGTCTTCTAGTTTTTCTAAGAAATATTTGTATTTATGGATGATTGGAATTTTTTCTACCAACTGAATCAATACTGAAATTCGAAAATACGTAAGTGTAAAAAGTATCATCCCCATAGATATTGCATAGATTAATCCGTCTAACCAAAATTCAGAGAGACCGGCTATTTGCCTTTGCTCATTCAAAATTTGAAAGCGCATGTATAAAAGCAATATAGTACCCATTCCAAATGTGGCAATGGTTTGGGCCATTCCACCAACTACAGAAAGCATAACCCCTCTTATCTTATTACCTTCTTGTAAAAATGCTGCCCTAGCAGCAGGCTCCCCTATTCTATTAATGGTATTTAAACCCAAAGCTTGACCTGCTAAAACGGCCCTATACGACTGAAAAAAACGGAGCTTTTCTATTCCACTAACTTGTAATTGCCATTTTTTTGCTTCTAAGCCTAAATTAATCAGCATTAAAATTCCTACAATAGCAATCTTATAACTACTAGGTCCATAAAGTGCATGCACAATAAAGTTCCAAGATTGTGTTAGGTCAGCTTGATTTTGAACTTGTTGATAAATAGACCAAGCTAACCATATAAATAACAATGGTCCAACTATATAATTTAAAATAATTTTAGTGCGTTTGGTCAACTCCTATTTTTTGTAAAGGTAAGGGTGTAGCTGATTTATCAATAATGACTATTTTCACTAAATAATGAAATACGAATCTGTTATTTTGGGGATTGATCCTGGTACACAATTATTGGGGTATGCATTGTTGGGCATTCGTAAAGGAAAGCCTGAACTTATAATAATGGATACATTAAAGCTTACCAAAGAGAAAGATATTTATGCAAGGTTAGAAATTATTTATAGAACCATCACTGGACTAATTCATCAATACAAGCCCAATAGTTTTGCTATTGAAGCTCCCTTTTTTGGTAAGAATGTGCAGAGTATGCTTAAACTAGGTAGGGCACAGGGAGTAGCTATAGCAGCCTCTATGCAATCTCAAATTCCGGTTACAGAGTATGCCCCTAAAAAAGTAAAACAATCCATCACTGGTAATGGTAATGCAGACAAAGACCAGGTTTGGAAAATGCTACAGCTTACTTTAAATATTGAAAAAAAGCCAGTCTATTTTGATGCTACCGATGCATTGGCTGTTGCCCTTTGTCATTTTTACCAAAGCAATAGTCCTTTGGCCATTAAAGGCAAAGCGTTAAAAGGATGGGGTGATTTTATTGCAAAGAATGAAGGAAGGGTTCGGAAATAAACTATTGGCTCAATGCTGCCAGAATACTATTTTGCATCAATTGCAATTCTGCTTGGCTTAAAGATAATTTACCTCTGGTGAAATTTAAATCATCCGCGCTGTTAATCGGAACAAGGTGCATATGCGCATGAGGCACTTCTAATCCAACCACACTAATACCACATCGGTTACAAGGAAACACTTTTTCAATGGCTTTAGCAATGGGTTGTGCAAAAACCAACATACCCGATAATATTTCAGGAGACAAGTCAAAAAAATGATCTGTTTCAATTTTGGGAATCACCAATACATGCCCTTTCACCAAAGGAAAAATGTCTAAGAATGCAAAGAACTGATCGTTCTCGGCAATCTTATAACAAGGTATTTCTCCAGCAATGATTTTTGAGAAAATAGTCATAGCAAGTGATTAAACAGTAATTTCTTCCACCCTGAATTTGATGATACCATTCGGTGCCTGTACTTCAGCTACTTCGCCTCTCACTTTGCCCAACAAGCCTTTACCTATAGGTGATGAAGCAGAAATTTTACCCAACTTTAAGTCAGCTTCTTTTTCACCAACTATTTGATAGGTAACTGTTTTCTTAGTAGCCATATTAGTAATAGTCACTTTGGTTAAAATAGTTACCTTACTTGTATCAATAGTACTAGTATCTACAATTTTAGCATTTGCAATAGCGCCTTCTAATTGCTTAATTTTTGCCTCTAACATCCCCTGTGCCTCTTTTGCAGCATCATACTCAGCATTTTCTTTTAAATCACCTTTCTCTCTTGCTTCAGCAATTGCTTTAGAAGCGGCAGGACGGTCAACAGATTTCATTTTCTGCAATTCCTCGCGCATCTTATCGAAAGTCTCTTTCGTAACATACATGTTGGTTTCACTCATAGTACCGGCTTTAAGATTGGTAAAAAAAAATACAACGCCACATTTGACTGCGGCGTTGCATAAATACAAAGATAGGGGTAATATTGATATTTTACAACAATCCCAGTTTTTTACAGATTACATGAGCCATTTTAAAATAAGCTTCATGGCTGTACCCCGCAATATGTGGGGTAATAACTACATTAGGAAATTCAATTAATTGTAACAGTTGAGCTTGCTCTTCTTCGTTATAGCTATTTAATTGTTCATTTTCTAGTACATCTAAACCTACTGCACGAATTTTTTTACTTTCCAAGGCTTGAACCAGTGCTGATGTATTGGTGACTTTACCCCTACAGGTAGACAAAAAATAGGGTTGCTTTTCTAAACAGTTAAAAAAGGATTCTCCAGCAAAATGAAATGTTTCTGGGGTTAGGGGCAGATGAAGGCTAATCACTTCAGCCTCTGCAGATACCGCTTCAATTGAAGACTCTTCCACATATCCTTGTCCAAATCCAGTTTTATATTTATCTACTGCTAGTACCCTAACATCAAATGGCTGCAACAAACGAGCAAAAGCAGATCCTGTATTTCCATAGCCAATAATTCCAATCGTTTTACCCGACAACTCATCGGCCCGGTTTTCATCCCTTAGCCAAAGTCCTTTTTTTATTTCTTCATAACTACTGCTGATGCGGTTCATCAGATTCAACAATAATCCTAAGCAATGTTCGGCTACTGCATTTCGATTGCCTTCCGGACTACTCTCACATTGAATACCTTTACTTTCTGCATATGCCACATCAATTAATTCCATTCCACTTCCCAGCCTTCCAATCCACTTCAAATTGGGGGCGGCATCAATTATTTCGCGGTCTATCTTTATTCGAGTGGTTACAATCAACCCAACCGCATCTGTAAATAAATATTTTAATTCCTCGTAAGTAATTGCAGGTTGATAAATAACAGAAAACTGTTTTGCCTTTAATGTATCAATTAAAAATGGATGAACTTTTGCAGTAACAATTACTTTCATATTAATTCCTTTATCCCATTTTAAAAGTAAGGGCGGCAAATTCTTCAACAGTAAGCTGTTCAGCCCTTTGTGTAAATATTTCTTCTTGTAAAATAGCTGCATCAAAAAATGGCTTCATTGGATTTCGCAACATTTTTCTACGTTGACCAAATGCTGCTTTTACTAAAATGAAAAATGCTTTTTCTGATCTAACAGCTACTGGTTCTGCTTTTCTTTTTAATCGAATAACCCCACTCATCACTTTAGGTGGTGGATTGAAACTACTAGGCGGCACATCAAATAAATATTCTACTTCGTAAAATGCCTGTACCAATACACTTAAAATTCCGTATACTTTGGTATGTGGCTTCGACACAATTCTTTCTGCTACTTCTTTTTGAAACATTCCAATCATGACAGGAATTTGCTCTTTCCATTCTAACAATCGAAAAACAATTTGAGTAGAAATATTATAAGGAAAATTTCCTACTAAGGTAAACTGGTTTTGAAATGGGACTGGTATATCTAAAATGCTTCCTTCAATAATTGCATCTGCCAATATAGGATATTGCACTTTTAAATAGTCTACTTTCTCTCTATCCAGCTCAACAGCTTTAAAATGTTGAATGGGTAGTTTCAACAAATGTTTGGTTAAAGCACCTGCTCCAGGACCTACTTCTAGCACTTGTTCCATACTACCTTCTTGCAGAGCAGCCACAATTTGCTTGCAAATGGCTTCATTGGTTAGGAAATGCTGACCCAGCGACTTTTTGAGCGTATATTGCATGACTGCAAAAGTAGTATTTTAGCACCCTAAAAAATGGCTCATGAGTAATGAATTACAAAAACCCGTGATTGGCTTTACCTGCGGAGATTTAAATGGTATAGGGCTTGAATTAATTATCAAAACTTTAATGGATCAAAGAATACTCGATTTCTGCACTCCCATTGTGTTTGCAAGTAATAAGAGCTTGAATTTTTATAGAAAAGCAATTCCAGATTCCAATTTCAATTGTACCAATATCAATAATTTCACCCGAATCAACCCCAAACAGGTAAATATTTTCAATGTATGGGAAGAAGAAGTACTGATAACCCCTGGAGAATTGAATAATACAGGTGGACAATATGCATTAAAGTCTTTAGAAGAAGCTACCAAAGCACTAAAAGAAGGCCATATTCATGGGTTGGTTACCGCACCAATACACAAGAAAAATATTCAATCGGACAGTTTTCAGTACAGTGGGCATACCCCTTATTTAAAGGCTTATTTCGGGGTAAATGATGTGGTCATGTTAATGGTTGCTGAAAATATGCGTGTAGGATTAGTTACAGAACATGTAACTGTTGAAGAAGTGGCTAAGCATATCACTAAAGAAAATATTATCAGCAAATTGCAAATCATTCACCAATCACTCCAAAAAGATTTTGGCATTGATAAACCAAAAATTGCAGTGTTGGCATTAAACCCTCATGCGGGGGACGAAGGGTTAATTGGAAAAGAAGAAATTGACATCATAAAGCCAGCTATAAAAGAAGCCAAAAATAAAATGCTGATTTTTGGGCCCTATCCTGCTGATGCTTTTTTTGCAAGAGGTACCCATGAAAAGTTTGATGCAGTACTAGCTATGTACCACGATCAAGGCTTAATTCCATTTAAATCATTGGCTTTTGGTGAAGGGGTAAATTATACTGCTGGGCTTCCAGCCGTTAGAACCAGCCCTGACCACGGGACCGCTTTTGATATTGCTGGTAAAGGAAAAGCAGACCATGCATCTTTTTTAGCTGCTACTTTTGAATGCATTGATATATTAAACAGACGCTTGGGCTATGCGGAGAGAAACCGAAATCCTTTGCGTAAAATTAGTGCAAGAATGTTGGCCAATGCCATTGACGAAAGAATTGAAGAAAACGAAGGATAATACCATGATTTATTTAGAAAATACCGAACTCAAAATTGCCATTTCAGAAAAGGGTGCTGAACTTCAAACTGTTTTCAATAAAGACACCCAACTAGAATATTTATGGGAAGGTGATCCTGAGTTTTGGGGGAAGAAAAGTCCAGTATTATTTCCAATTGTGGGCACTTTAAAAAACAACCAATTTTCACATAATGGAGAAAGTTATCAATTGAGTAGACATGGATTTGCTAGAGACAAAGTGTTCAAAGTTACAGCCGCTAGCAATTCCCAAGTTACTTTAACTTTAGATGCTGACGCTGAAACGCTAACTCAATATCCATTTCTATTTAGATTTAATATTGTTTATGAGATTCACAAAAATAAATTGAGCTGTACTTATCAAATTACCAATATTGATGTTAAGCCACTTTATTTTTCAGTAGGTGCACACCCTGCATTTAAAGTTCCATTAGAAGATGCATACGATTTTAGTCAATATTATTTAGAATTCAATTCAGTAGAAACTGCGGGAAAATGGCCTATTACAGCAGAAGGATTGATTGATGAAAATCCTATCCCATTCTTTCACAGTAACAGTAGAATTAATTTAAGTAAAGAATTATTTTATGGAGATGCTTTAGTATTTAAGCAATTAAACTCTTCTGCAATTCGCCTTAGTAACGACCAATCAAAACATGGTTTCTTGTTCTCTTGGTCTGAATTTCCTTTCATGGGTATATGGAGCGCAAAAGACGCCCCATTTGTATGCATAGAGCCTTGGTGTGGCATTGCAGACAATATAAACGCCACTGGTGAATTAAGAGAAAAAGAAGGAATGATACTTTTAACGCCAGGACAAAATACTACTAGAACCTGGTCTGTTGAATTGTATTAACTATTTAAAAATAGCATCGTTTAAGCCTGTATTAATAGTATAAGCAGTATAATTTATTTCAACTCTTCCTTTTTTACCTTTCATTTTGTCTTTTATGGCTTTGTCGGTATCATCAAATTCCAATGTAATGCCTTTAGGGAGCTTATAGTCTTTAGCGTTAAAACTAAACAACACTTTGTCTGGCAAACCATAAGCTGCATATTTCCCATACTGCAATTCCATTTCGTAAGTACCATTTTCACGAGTAGTTGTAACCGATCTGCGTATTAATAGATTAGCTTCATCAATATATAAAGTGGATAAAATAATCTCTCCAGCATCGGCATCAGGCAATAGT
>JBKBWE010000365.1:0-2282 GCA_046289145.1 Sediminibacterium sp. | reverse complement strand
AATTGGAATATGGAAAACATCGAACGTAAGAAATGGCAATCAGATTGGCTTCTATTTTTAGGAGTCCTTTTATTTTTATTGGGATTACTAATTGGTTTAATGATTCCAATGATGACAAATCCAAGAATGGGACTTTCTGCTCATCTTGAGGGTGTTATGAATGGAATCTTTTTGGTCACGTTGGGACTTATTTGGAAAAGACTTTTAATAAATGACAGATGGTTATCTTATACATATTGGGTTACGCTGTATGGCTCATTCGCAAATTTTGTGGCGGTTTCCATTGCAGCAATTACCGGAGCCGGTAAGATGATGCCAATAGCCGGGGGAAAAGAAGGTACATCCATTATTGAAGGACTGATTTCATTTTTACTTATTTCTCTTTCTCTTGCGATGATTTTTGTTTGTGCGGTTGTGTTGACCGGACTATACAGAAATATAAAGCGGACAAACTAACAGCAAATAGACATCTTTTGACCATTATTTCGGACGAAACGTTAGATATAGATTGAAACATAAAAACACCTGCTGGTAACAGCAGTTTGGCGTAATGGTGGGTGCGGTGCTTCGTATGACAGCTTTGTGGTAGGTTCAAGAGCAGTTCTTCGATTGAACTTTGGTGCTAAAAATCCGCCACTTCTTTAAGCCCCTAACCGTTATGTGTAACAACAAAACAACGACAGCACAAATTATGGTGGCAAGTGTAACAGATGACAGTAATAAAATAAAAAACGATGCAAGAAATACTATTTGACTTCATAGCAAAATACATTTCACTAACAGAAGAAGAGAAAAACGCACTTCTTTCTTTAGACATATTTCACTCGGTAAAGAAAGGGACGGTTTTACTCAAAGAAGGACAAAGATCGAAGGAAAGTTACTTTGTTTTAAAGGGTTGTCTCCGGACTTATTACATCATAGATGGAGAAGAAAAAACAACTGCTTTCTATACAGAAATGGAAGCTTTTACGCCCCCTTGTGTAATAAGTAAAACTCCATCTGAATATTATATAGATTGTGTGGAAGACACTATCCTTACCATTTCAAATTCTGATATGGAAGCAGAAATAAACAGTAAATTTCCGAAGTTTGAAAAAATGTGTAGAACACTATCCGAGGAACTTTTAGTTAAACAACAAATCAATTTTGACGAGTTTAAGACCTCTTCACCTGAACAACGATACCTGAACTTATTACAAAAAAGGCCAGACCTTATTCAACGTGTTCCTCAACACCAGTTAGCAAGCTATTTAGGTATAAAACCACAATCATTAAGCAGATTAAGAGCAAGAATTTTGAAAAAAAACAAGAGTTAAGTTTCATTTCTTAACTTAAGTGAACGAGATTCGGCAATTCCTCAATATATCTTTGCATCATCATTTAACAACTAAAAGCATTGATATGCAAAAAAGAATTTTATTCATTGGTTATATTTTTATAATGATGACAAGTACACTCCAACTCAAAGCACAAGATGCACAAACAGACAGTACTTACAAAAGGTGGTATGTTGGGAGTACCCTATATCTGTTAGGAAATTTTGATAAAACAAACAATCCCGAGTATATACAATTAAATGTTGGATATAAGATAACACCTAAAGATGTTGTTTCCATTAGATTTAAAAGATCCATTTATGCTTGGCCACTAGGTATCCCTTTTGGACCATCATTTGATGCCCCGGGTCTAAACTACCCTGGGCATGCACGCATACTTGCACCTACATTAGGATATCAAAGGTTTTGGTGGAAAGGACTCTACACATCTGTTTATGCATTGAATGCTTTTGAAAAATATATGGATGAGAATGGAAAGAAGATTGGAAATGGGTACACGTTATATCTGGACTTTTATTTGGGTTACCAGTTTAAGTTTTTTAATGGTCGTTTCTTTTTTGAACCAGCTATTGGAATAAGTTATTGGCCTCTAAGAACTGGAGTTCCGGATTCTTTTAAAGCTGTGGAACAAAAGTGGCCTAACTACTTTATTCAACCCGGGTTTGATTTTGGATTAAATTTTTAAAGCTACAATGATAAATTAGATAGTGCTAAATGTATTATGCTTTTTACTCAAAATAAGTGCTACCGAATTAAGCGGTGGTACTTATGGGCATCACTTGTTGCAAACTACTGCAAGCTATTTAGGTATAAAACCACAATCATTAAGCAGGTTAAGAGCAAGAATTTTGAAAAAAAACAAGAGTTAAGTTTCATTTCTTAACTTAAGTGAACGAAATCAGACAATTCGCCAGTCTATTTTTGCAGTATCGTTTAACATCAATT
>JBKBWE010000364.1:0-2284 GCA_046289145.1 Sediminibacterium sp. | reverse complement strand
AGAAAACACCCTAATAAAAATTACTGAACTAAATGGAAGATTGGTTTATCAAACCAGAAGTTTAGGAGGTCAAGCTGTTTGGAATGGAAGAGATTATGTAGGAAATAAAATTGCATCAGGGGTATATTTGGTACTAGCCAGAGATGGAAAAGGAATGGAAAATATTATTACTAAAATTGTAATTACCAGCGGTAGATAATGCAACTACATATAGAAACTGAAAGACTAAGAATTAGGGCATTAACCATTATAGATGCTGCGTTTATGATGCAATTAATGAATACACCCACTTGGATAAAAAATATTGGAAACAGAAATGTAAATGACCCAACTACTGCAAGCAATTATATTGCCAACAACATCATCAACAGTTACCATATAAACGGATTTGGACTATTCTTGATAGTCGTAAAAAAAGAAAATCAATCAGCTGGAATATGTGGTATTGTAAAGAGAGAAGGATTAACTATTCCAGATTTAGGTTTTGCTATGCTTCCAAAGTACGAAGGCAAAGGTATTGCTACTGAAGCCAGTATAGCGGTAGTACAATTTGCAAAAGAAACATTACAACTATCTCAATTAGCTGGTATTACTAAACCAGACAATATTGCTTCCATTCGTGTATTAGAAAAAGTTGGAATGGAATTTAAAGAAAAGATTCAGTTGCCTCAAGATGCAAATATGTTTTCCTTATATACTATGGCTTTGCATAAGGAAGCCTTGTAATCATTTCTGCTTTAGCATATCCATCAAGACCAATTGAAACAATTGAGCCCGCTGCAGACAGGTCTAAAAACCCATCTGCGCCAACAATTGCTTCATCCAAAAAAACAGATTTTAATTGCCCAATAACAAAGAAAGTACTGTTGTATTGAATGGGCGCAATTTCCACTAATTCCATCTCATAATGAACCGCTGCCTCTTTTACAAAAGGTGCAACAATGCCCTCCTCATACCATTCTGTTAGTTTAGATACCTCAAACTCATTTACATCGGGCAAATATTTGGCACTGCATTGATGTGCTTCATGTAAAAAGGTCTCTTGAATATGATTAATGGTATAACTTTTTGTCTGTTCAATATTGGTAATGGTATCCGGAGCTGCTGCAACAGGTCTATTAATATATCCAATTAATGCAGGGTCTGCACCTAAATGTACAATACTACTTACCACAGATAAATTAGGTACCCCTGAACTACTGATAGATCCAATTAAACTAACTGGTTTAAATCCGGTTAGGCAATTGATAAAATTGGCTCTATAAAACCTTTCCCAAGTTTTTATTTCTTCAATCAAAAACTGACGCATAAATATATAAGGACTTAACCTTTAAATTGTTGACTAGTCTTTATCTGTTTTTTCAATTGGCTTATAAAAGGCTGCTCTCTTAGGACCAGGGAATGGAATATCGTTACCTTTTAATCCATGCCATAGCACTTTATTAAACTCTAAATCTGGCACCGCATCCTCTTTAGCCAAATTAAATAATTCTGATCTACGTTGCCATTCGTTCATGGCTGTATTCTTGTCTTTTAGGTTAATATTGGGCATTAAAGCGCTATATGTACCCGTATTAGGTGTTGAAGTAAAACAACGCCACATTGGTGTAGCTGCTGCATCGTACTGACTCATTGGGGGAATTCCTAAAATTAATTCCATGGTTCTAAGTGCTGAGGAGGTAGAGTACATTGTGTGATCAACATATCCTCTTTTTACAAAGCCCCCAGCAACAAATGCAATACTTCTATGTGCATCTACATGGTCTGCTCCATTTTGCGCATCGTCTTCAACAATAAATATAGCAGTCTCTTTCCAAATAGGGCTCTTACTTAAATATTCTACAAATAGACCAACCGCGTAATCATTATCTGCTACATGCACATAAGGCGTGGGTCTGCCTAATTTTAATCCCTCAGTATGATCATTAGAGAAACGAACTGAATTAAATTGAGGCACTTTATTAATTGCCAGTAATGAATCAAAATCTCTTTTCCACTGATAAAAGCGGGTGGTATCCATTACACCATTATTATACCCAGTAAAATACTTACAGAAATTTCCTTCTAACACAGGGATATTGGCTTTGTAGTTGTCTACAAACTCACCATAACTTCTAAAACTAACGCCAGCTTTTTTTGCATGATCCCAAAAAAAGCCTCCTTTATTATTGGCTACTTTTCTATTTCCTTCACCGTCATAACTTCCGCCTCTGCCACCATAACTACTTACCCAACTCTTTTCTAAAAAATCAGTTGCATAAGCGCCCATTGTCCAGTTATGCCC
>JBKBWE010000363.1:0-2287 GCA_046289145.1 Sediminibacterium sp. | reverse complement strand
TGCCAATAAATTTTTCACCGATTACAAATGCTTGTGCCAAGCCATTAGGCTCATGTTGCACTTCATAAGAAAATTTGCACCCAATTTCTGAACCATCGCCCAACAATCTTTTAAACTGGTCTTGATCTTGTGGCGTTGTAATAAATAAAATCTCTTTGATTCCTGCCAACATCAATACCGAAAGTGGATAGTAAATCATGGGCTTATCATAAACAGGCATCAGCTGTTTACTGATTCCCTTGGTGATAGGATATAACCTGGTTCCTGATCCGCCTGCTAAAATGATTCCTTTCATAAAATGGGTATTAAGCGTTGAATTAAAATTCTAATGTATTTACCGTATCACGTAATAAAGGCAATGACAAATCTTTTTCTGATAATTTAATTTCATCTGGAGATAATTTCCAGTCGATGGCTAAATCTGGGTCATTGTAAATGATTCCCCCTTCAGATGCTTTGTGGTAATAATTATCTACTTTATAAAAAAAAGTTGCTTGCTCACTTAATACAATAAATCCATGTGCAAATCCACGTGGTACAAAAAACTGGGTTCTACTTTCTCCTGTTAATTCCACTGCAACGTGTTGACCAAAGGTTTTAGAATCCTTGCGGAGGTCTACGGCAACATCCAGCACCGATCCACTCAACACCCTAACCAATTTAGCTTGTGCAAACTCACCATTTT
This sequence comes from Sediminibacterium sp., assembly GCA_046289145.1. Taxonomy (GTDB): domain Bacteria; phylum Bacteroidota; class Bacteroidia; order Chitinophagales; family Chitinophagaceae; genus Sediminibacterium. Next base: position 1,602 of record JBKBWE010000363.1, on the reverse strand, counting down.
GATAATGCAATCCACGCAAAACTCCTTTAGATGAATTGGATTGGTTGTCTTGAACAAAATCAATGGCCACTCCTGTTTTTTCTAAAAAAGTATTTCGATTAAAACTCTCAAAAAAATAACCACGACTATCACCAAAAAATGTGTCGTGAATGATAAAGCAACCTTCAATGGGGGTATATTCAATTTGCATGATTACTTATTGCTGTACATAGATTCATAATAGTGTTGATAGTTTCCACTGGTTACATTATTTAACCACTCTGTATTAGCCAAAAACCAATCGATGGTTTCACTCAATCCTTCTTGGAAGGTAACACTTGGCTTCCAACCCAATTCACGATTAATTTTAGATGCGTCAATGGCATATCTTCTATCGTGCCCAGGTCGGTCTTTTATATAAGTAATTAGTTGCTCACTGGTTCCTGCTGGTTTACCCAATTTTTCGTCCATTTGGGTACACAATAATTTTACTAAGTCAATATTTTTCCATTCGTTAAAACCACCAATATTATAGGTTTCTCCTGTTACTCCCTTGTGAAAAACCATATCAATGGCAATTGCATGATCCTTTACATACAACCAATCACGGGTATATAATCCGTCTCCATAAACAGGTAATGGTTTGCCTTGTATGATATTATTGATAAACAAGGGGATCAATTTCTCCGGAAAATGAAATGGCCCATAATTATTGGAACAGTTAGATATAACCGTTTGTAAATGATAGGTTTCATGGTACGCTCTTACAAAATGATCGGATGATGCCTTACTTGCAGAGTAAGGTGAACGTGGGTCATAAGCAGTCTCTTCCGTAAACAATCCTTCTGCTCCTAAGCTTCCATATACTTCATCGGTAGAAACATGGTAAAAACGATGATTGTCTAAATCTGCAGCCCATTTTTGCTTAGCAGTATTTAATAAATTTACCGTACCGATTACATTGGTGTACACAAAATCTAATGGAGAAACAATAGAACGATCTACATGTGATTCTGCCGCCAAATGAATAACATCTGTTACTTGGTATTGATCAAACAATTCCTCTACCGCTTTCACATCCAAAATATTCACTTTGGCAAAACGATAATTGAGCTTGTTTTCTATATCTCTTAAGTTCTCCAAATTACCCGCATAAGTAAGGGCATCTAGATTGATGATTTGGTATTCAGGATATTTATTTACAAATAATCTTATAACGTGTGAGCCAATAAATCCTGCTCCACCAGTGATAACAATGTTTTTAGACATAATGTATTTCTTAATAATATAAAGGTACTATTTTGTACGCTTGTTTAACTTTTTACCCTAATTATTCCATGGTGCGTTTTTAACCAATTCATATACCATAGAAATGCCCGAATGCAGGTCTATCCTTGCTTTCCAGCCAAATTGATTGATTTTTGTCACATCCATTAATTTTCGAGGAGTACCATCTGGTTTGGATAAGTCTAACACAATTTCTCCTGTATAACCAGTTACTTTCTTTACCATTTGGGCTAATTCTAAAATAGTAATATCTATACCCGTTCCAATATTGACTAGTCCTTTTTCATTATAATGCTCCATTAAGTACATGCAGGCTTCAGCCAAATCATCTACATG